>NZ_FUYE01000010.1 GCF_900167535.1 Prosthecobacter debontii | reverse complement strand
ACCCCGCTGCAGCCGCTGCCTCGCACGGCGTTGACGGGCGTGAAGGACAAACCGCCGATCACCAGCACGCTCAGTGACGTGGTCGCAGCGATCCAGGCACATCCACAGGCTTCCGCCCTGCTGACAGCCACGGCCTCCAGCGGCAGCCTGGGCAGCACGGTGATGCAGGCGATGTCGAGGACGTATCTCAGCGGCAGCACGGGTCGCACGTCGTATCAATGGACGCGTCAGGATCGCTTGGCCGGGGTGACAATGCCGGATGGCACGCAGCATGACTACAGCTATGATTACCGCGCGGGTCGCCTTCTGGGGGACGGATGCGACGTCTTAACGTCTTTTAGACGGGTTTGTAGCTGCTGGTGTGGCCAGCGGTCTGCCGAGGGCCTGCCGTGAACGGGCCTCATCGCAGTCCATGGATGCAAGCTATGTTGGGCTTAGTAGAGCGTCTGGCCGACACTTTGGCATCGCAGGGGCAATGAGTCTGTTTTTAAAAGCACCTGGAGTTTGCTCGATCGCCAAAGAATGGTGTTGGAGGCATCGTTGGATGTTCTGCCCTGCTTTATGAACCAAATGATTTTTTCACTCAGCCTTGCGATGGTGTTCAGTTGTTTCTCCGCCTCTGGCGAGACACCGCCACCCTCTCCAGCGCTTGAGGCCAAGCTGACGGCTCTTCGTGAGGTGAAGGTCGATGCGGGAGCGATCACCAGCGTGCAGAGGGATGCTTCGGGCAAGCGGATCGTGGTGAAGCTGGTGCTCAACCCCGCGAAGGAGTCCAACATCAAAGTCGAGGTCTGGCTACCGGATAGCGACAATTGGAACGGCTGCTTTCTCGGGCTGGGCAACGGAGGCGCGGCAGGGAAGATCAATCCGGGCGGGCTTTCCTCCATGAGCGGGCAGGGGTATGCCGTCGCTACGACCGACATGGGCACCGCACCGAATCCTGACTCCGGCATTGGCAATCCCGAGGTCTGGAAGGACTTCGGCTACCGGGCCACGCACCTCATGACGGTCGTGGGCAAGCAGATCACCAAGGCGCATTTCGGTCGCGATCCCGAGTATTCGTATTTCAGCGGCGGCTCCACAGGCGGTCAGCAGGCCTTGCAGGAGGCGCAGCGTTATCCTGAGGATTATGATGGCATCGCTGCGGCTGTGGCGGCGCACTGCCGCACTCCGCTGCATGCCTATTTCCTGTGGAATGAACAGATCCTTCAAACATGCCCGTTCTCGAAAGAGCAGGACGCCAGTGTCATCGCCGCAGCCAATGAGCACATGGCTTCCAGGGAGATCCCCGTAGTCGCAGGCAAGTTCGTTTCCGATCCCCGCTGCACGGCTCAAGACATCGAGGCCGTCATTGCACTGGCTCGGAAAAAGGATGCCTCACTCACCGATGCCCACGCGGCTGCGTTGAGAAAGCTTTTCGCCGGTCCCCGTCACGCCGTGACCGGTGAACGCCTCTTCAATGGCGTCCCGTTCGGCAGTTCCATTCTGGCCTCGCATGGCCATCTGTATCTTTTCAATTGGGTCTTTGGTGCCGATAAGAAGATGACCGAGATTAACTTCGGCGATGATATGGACACCTACACCTCGAAGCTAGCTCCGTATCTCAATGCCGAGAACCCTGATCTCAGCGCCTTTGAAAAGCGCGGGGGTAAACTCATCATGACCCTCGGCACCGCCGACTCGGTCGTGCCGTATCATGCCTCGATGGATTACTACGAGCGCGTGATCGCTCACTTCGGCGGTAGCCTGGACAAAGTCCGTTCCTTTTTCCAATTCTACATTGTCCCCGGCCTCGCCCACGGTGGTGGTCCTGGCATCAATCAGCCGCCGAATCTCCTCGAAGCCGTCCGCGCTTGGCGAGAGACGGGTGTTGCTCCCACCTCCTTGTTAGGCCGCCATGCCGAGGAGAATGGCAAAGGCAAGACTGTCTGGGACATGCCGCTGTATCCGTATCCCACCCGCACCGGATGGAATGCGACGACATCGAGCTTTGAACCCATGGAAGGACCCCGGGGCGGAGTCGATCGAATCGCAGAGAGGTTTAGACCAGCAGCGGCGGAGTGATTGAGCGCACTCTGGGCTGAATGCCATTCTAGAATCACCCCACCTGAGGGCGGTGGAACTGGATGGCGGCGATTTTTTCGGCCATGTCGTGGCTGGCGCAGAAGGCGACTTCGGCGCAGGCGGCGCGGCTGATGCGGGCCCGGAAGGAGACGACTTCACCGAGGCTGAGGCCATCCACGAAGGCTTCGACGGGACGGTGTTCGGGGCTGAGATTGCGCAGTTCCACGGTGGTATCCACGGAGAGCAGGGCGCTGCGCCACTGGGAAGGCTCCATGACATTGGAGCCGACCAATAACCAAGCGGGGGTATCGGCCAGGAGGGGGCTGGCACCCATGCTGCGTGCGTAAGCGGTGGAACCAGCAGCGGTGGCGACGAGGGCACCATCGCTGATGAGCTTGGGAATGCGCTCAACGCCATTGACCCAGACTTGCAGCCAGGAACTCTGGCTGGTGGAACGCTCCAGCCAGGCGTCGTTGAATCCATAGGCCTCCTGCACGCGGCCCTGGCGATCTTCGACCTCCAGATACAGCATGGGGAGCTGACGTAGGATGACATCGGCAGGCGGGAATGAGGAACTGAAGGCCTGCTCGGGGGCGTTCATGAGAAAGCCGAGGTGGCCGGCATTGATGCCGAAAAAGGGGCGGCGCTCACGCCAGCGTTCGCGGATGCAGCGGAGCATGGCCCCATCGCCGCCGAGGACGGTGATGAAGTCGGGTTTATCCTCGGTGCCTGGACCGATCTCGGCCAGCCAGCCCTGGGCTTTGGCATTGTGGTTATCGGCCTGGATGGCGTAGCTCTGGCCGCTGAGGCTTTGGCGAGCCCAACTGCTGGGATTCGGCGCGCGGTAGAGACCGTAGCGCTGGATGTATTCATGGGCCCGCGGGGCTAGAAAGTGGGCCACGTTTTGCCCATGGACGAGGTGATCTCGGATGAGGGTGCTGGAGCCGGGTTCCTCAAGGACAATGACATGCGATTGGGGCGGGAGATCGGCCCGATCAATGGTGTAGCCGGGACGGGTAAGGATGGCGAAGTGGGCGCTCTGCCACAGCTCGGGTCCGTGGGCCCAGGTGCGCTGGATGAGTGACTTGCCGAGAGCGCCGCCGCTGACGAGGTCACCTCCGACGACATGCCAGACTTCGCCCAGGCTTTCATAGCGCTTTTGCAGGTCCCAGTTGCGGGTGAAGGTGGCCTGTTCGAGATCGAAGAGATCCACAGTGACGCGGGGCAGGTCGCCAAAGGTGAGATCGGCCAGCGTGGCGCGGTAAACGGGCGGGATGGAATCCGTGACGGGCTTGTCCGGGCGCGGGCCGCAGGGGATGACGCGCACTTCATCGAACTCGCGTGCGAGTCGCTGCGCGATGACTCGATGGTGAAGGCCGGGAGGATTGAAGCTGCCTCCGAAGAGGGCAATGCGCTGGGGCATGGTGCCATGTTGGCGGCAGTGACGGGAGAGGGCAAGTCTTCAATGCGGACGATGTGGACAGGATCGGATGGCTGTTTGCCAAAATCCGTGTGTCACGATTCCGTGTGCAGTGGATGGAAAAAGGAATACAATCTCTCCCCCTCCGTCCGTTTTCCTTTTCCCCTTTTCCATGCCTGAGACTGCTGCCCCTGTCATCACCAACATCGCCGCCTACAAGTTCGCCACGCTGACGGACCTGAAGTCTCTGCGCGAGCGTTTGGTCACTCAATGCCGTGCCTGGGGCCTGAAGGGAACGATCCTGCTGAGCACGGAGGGGATCAATCTTTTCGTGGCAGGACCGGCCGCTGAGATCGAGTTGCTGCTAGCCGACCTGCGCGCCATTGAGGGGCTGGAAGGTCTGATGCCGAAGTACAGTGAGAGTGACGAGCAGCCCTTCCGCCGCATGCTGGTGCGCATCAAGAAGGAGATCATCGCCTTTGGCGTGGAGGGGATCGAGCCTGCAAAATACACCTCGCCACGGATGGAGGCACGGACGCTGAAGCAGTGGCTGGATGAGGGGCGGCCCATCACGCTGCTGGATACCCGCAACGATTACGAGGTGAAGCTGGGCACCTTTAAAAATGCCCACATCATTGGGGTGGATCACTTTCGCGATTTCCCCGAAGCGGTGCGCAAGCTGCCGGAAGAACTGAAGAACCAGCCCATCGTCACCTTCTGCACCGGAGGCATTCGCTGTGAAAAGGCGGCCCCTTTCATGGAGCGTGAGGGCTTTCAGCAGGTGTGGCAGCTGGAGGGCGGCATCTTGAAATACTTCGAGGAGGTCGGGGGGGATTATTATGATGGCGAGTGCTTTGTCTTCGATCAACGCGTGGGGGTCGATCCAGCTCTGGCGGAGACGGAATCCACGCAGTGTTTTGTCTGTCAGACACCACTGAGTGAAGAGGATCAGAAGGATCGCCGCTATGAGGCGCATGTGTCCTGCCCCTACTGCTACAAGACGACCGAGGAGCAGATGAAGGAAAGCATCGCGGTGCGGCATGAGCAGATCCGTCTGCTGACCACGCCGCTGCCGGGCAGCGTGCCCTATGACCATGAACAGCCGCTGAATGTGCCTCAGTCCTGCGATGGCCTGACGCTGCTGGATACCCTGGCGACGGTGCTGCCGCATGTGCCACGCATGGAGTTGCTGATGCGTTTTGAAAATCAGCGTATTCTCAATCAGGATCACCAGCCCGTGCCTCCGCATCAGGTGGTGCGTGCGGGTGAGCGCTACCTGCGCCTGATCCCTGCGCTGGTGGAGCCTGAGGTGAATTTGGATATCCGGATCCTGCATGAGGATGAGGCGGTGATCGTGCTGGAGAAACCGGCCCCGCTGCCCATGCATGCCGGGGGACGCTTCAATCGCAACACGCTGCAATACATCCTGCATCAGGTGTATGAGCCGCAGAAACCACGCCCCTGCCATCGCCTGGATGCGAATACCACGGGCCTCGTCATCGTAGCGCGGACACGTCACTTTGCCGGACAGGTGCAGCGGCAGTTTTCCCGAGGTGAGGTGGAAAAGGTCTATCTGGCCCGTGTTCAGGGACATCCAGAGCAGGACAGCTTTTCCTGCGAGGCACCCATCAGCGATGTACCGGGGGCACTGGGAAGTCGGGAGGTGGATGAGGAGCAGGGGCGGGAAGCCCGCACGGAGTTCCGTGTCCTGCGCCGAGATGCGGATGGCTCCGCGCTGCTGGAAGCTCGTCCCATCACTGGCCGAACCAACCAGATTCGCATTCATCTCTGGCAGCTCGGTTTCCCCATCGTGGGAGATCCGGTCTATCTGTCAGGCGGGCAGGTGGGGGATACCCAGACGCTGGATACCGAGGCAGCACCGCTCTGCCTGCATGCTTGGAAAGTGACTTTCACTCATCCGATGCAGAAGCAGCGAGTGGCCTTTGAAACGGCGTTGCCGACGTGGGCCTAACGAGGGGGAGGCTAATCATCAAGGGGCGCAAAAGGTTTAGAAAGATTTAATTCTTGCTTTTTATGGTAAAAACCATAATTATTGAACTGAATCCAATAGGTCCTCATCTGTCCTTTTGCCTCCCCCATGATGCCCTTGATCCAGAAAATCCTCGCGGAAGCGGGATGCGGTGATAACCCTGCCGTGCAGCAGGCGGTGGAGGAGGCGTGCTACAATCAGACCTCGTTCGTGGAGGCGGTGCTCGACTGTGAAGGCGTGCGGGAGCGCGACTTTCTCCTGGTCCTGGCTCGTACACTGTCGTTGGCGTGGTGGGAGGGCGGGGGAGATCACCCGGCCGAGCCTGGGCTGCGTCGTTACCTGCCGGCGGAGATTGCCTTGCGGCATCGTTTGTTGCCTGTGGGGGTGCAGGACAAAGGGGATGCGGAGGGGAAACCCGTGCTGCATCTCGCCACCTTTGATCCGCTGAATCTCGTGACCCATCAGCGTGTGGCGTCCAGTCTGAATCAGGCGGTGGTCTGGCATGTGGGGCAGCGCACACGCATTGTGGAAGGGCTGCAAAAGCTCTATGGTCTGGGTGCGGATACCTTTGAGAAGATCCTGCGCGGACGTGCGGACTGGGGTGCCGAGGAGATCGGTGATGAAGTGACGGTCTTGGATGAACCTGAGGATGAAGAAGCCAGTGTGGTGCGCTTTGTGAATCAGATCATTCGCCGGGGGCTGGAACAACGTGCGACGGATATCCACGTTGAGCCCCAGCAGGATCGGCTGCGCATTCGCTATCGCATTGATGGACGTCTCGAGGAACTGCCGGTGCCGGAGAACATCAAGTCTCTGCAAGCTAGTGTGATCGCGCGTCTCAAGATCATGGCGCGGCTCGACATTGCAGAGAAACGCCTCCCACAGGATGGCCGCATCAACCTGGAGATGGATGGCATGCCCATTGACGTCCGCGTCGCCACCATCCCGAGTGTGGAAGGGGAAAGCATCTCCCTGCGGTTGCTGTCCCAGCAGGCGATGACGATCAGTCGTCTCGGCCTAACCGATACGGTGAAACCGGTGGTGGATGAATTGCTGAAGCTACCCAATGGCATCATCCTGATCACGGGCCCCACGGGTAGTGGTAAGAGCACCACGCTGTATGCCTTCCTCAGTGAGATGAACCAGACGCATCGTCGCATTGTGACGATCGAAGATCCGGTGGAATACAAGATGCCGGGGATGGTTCAGATTGCGGTGAAGCCGGAGATCGGTCTGACGTTTGCTTCGGGTTTGCGCAGCATCCTGCGTGGGGATCCCAACGTGGTCATGGTGGGGGAAATGCGTGATCTGGAAACCACCGAGATCGCCATCCGTGCGGCGCTGACAGGTCACCTTGTCTTTAGCACCTTGCACACCAATGACGCGATTGGCGGCATCACTCGACTCGTGGACATGGGGGTCGAGCCCTTCTTGGTGAGCAGTGCCGTGCGGGCCTTTCTCGCTCAACGTTTGGTGAGAAAGCTCTGCCCGCTTTGCAAGGCTCCTGCGGAAGTGGAGTCTGACTATTTAAAGAGCATCGGATTCCCGCTGAATGTGTCGGGTCAGATCATGCGCGCGGTTGGTTGTGAAGCCTGTAGAGGGAGCGGTTATCAAGGGCGGCTGAGCATCTACGAAGTGGTGCTGATGACACAAGCTCTGCAACATCTGATCAATACTCGAGCCCATCCGGCAGAGCTGCAAAAGCAAGCCTGCCAGGATGGTTACATCCCCATGCGTGGTTATGGTTTCCAAAAAGTGTTAGCCGGGGAGACCACCATTGAAGAAGTGCTCAGCGTGACCTCTGCGGGGCGCTCCTTTCATGAAACGGCACCACGTCTGACTCAACCGCTTCACCTCGTGGCTGCTTGATTTTCTGACTCCTACCCCTTATGCCCACCTTCGCTTACAGCGCTCATGGACCCTCCGGTGTCATCACCGGAGAGCTGACGGCTGTGGATCGGACAGAGGCGATGAATTTGCTCAGCAAGAAACGCCTGCAGCCGTTTCGACTCGAGCAAGCTGGCGGCGTGGAAACACGAGCGACCCCTCGATCTGCTGCTCCCGTTTTCACCGCGGGACCGATCCGATTGAAGTTGTCGCAGGTGGTCTTGTTTACGGAAGAGCTTTCCGACCTTCTAGGGGCTGGCATTCAGCTTGAGCCTGCTTTGGCGACCATGGAACGTCGGCGTGAACTCTCCAGTGTGAAGACTTTGGCTACAGCCCTGCGCTCCAAAGTGCGCGATGGGATGCCTTTTTCCAAGGCGATTGCGGCCACCAGCCCGAGCTTTGGCAATCTGTTCTGCGCACTGGCAGCGGCGGGTGAAGCGAGTGGTAGCTTGCCTGCTATTTTGCGTCGTCAGGTGGAGTACCTGCGTTCTCTGGCGGCCTTGCGCAGCAAGGTGGCTTTTGCTCTAATCTATCCGGCGTTCTTGGTCGTGGCGGCCGTCTCCGTCACCTTGCTGTTTGTGGTGTATCTGATCCCAAAGCTCACGGAGCTGTTGGATTCCACAGGTGGTTCCTTGCCCTTGGGCGCGCAGATCATTCTGAGCTTCAGCGAGTTTATTAAAGCCACCTGGTGGATGATCCTGCTGGGAGCCATGGCGGTCTTTGTGCTGATCAAAGCCTGGTTGAGACGGCCAGAGTCACAGATTCCGTGGGCGCGCTTTCTGCTGCGGTTACCCTTGTTCGGAAACATTCTGAAAGCCCGATTCTATGTGCAGTTTTTGGAGACAATGGCCAATTTGTTAGGCAATGGTTTGCCCATGGTTCAGGCCATGCAGCTGACGCATCAGGCCATCGAAAACCCGCACTACCAGCGCGAATTCGAAGGGGTGATGCGGCATGTCGGAGAAGGGGTGAGCCTTTCCCGAGCGCTGGACCGCAGCAACATCTTTCCTGCTTTGTTACTGGATATGGTGAACGTGGGGGAGCAGACCGGCGACCTTTCTTCGGCGATGGGTAAAGCAGCGGAACGTTTTGATCGTGAGCTGGGACAAAAGGTGGAGAAGCTCAGCGCTTTGGTGCAGCCGCTGATCGTCTGTCTGATGGCGGGGATGGTGGGCATCATGGCCTACCTCATGATCACCACGATCTTCCAGACCATCTCCGGTATGAGTCAGTAGTGAATGATGGCGAACCCAGATAGCAGAAAATTAACCCCGATGGATATGAAGATAGAAACCCTGAAAATCAAGCAATGTAGGCAAACTCGCTCCGCAGGCTTCACGTTGGTGGAGATGGTTCTCGTGCTGGGTATTGTCGCACTATTGGTTGGCGCTGGTATTGTGTCATTGGTAGGGGTGCTCGACTCGGGGAAAAAGACTCGTGTGAAGGCTGACCTCAATACGCTGACGGCGGCTCTCCGCAGTTATGAAACGGACAATATGTTTCTTCCCAGCTCTGAGCAGGGATTGATGGCACTTGTGCAGAAGCCCTCTTCTCGACCCGCCCCCACCAACTACACGCCCAAGCTGAAGAAACTGTTGTTAGATCCTTGGGGGAATCCCTACCACTACCGCCGCCCAGGATCGAAGGATAAGGGGGGATTCGATGTCTATTCTGCAGGCCCGGATGGACAGCCAGATAGCTCGGATGATATCGGCAATTGGGATCTGTGAAACGCTTGTCAAGGCGTCAGCTGAATGACCTCTCGTTTAACCAGCACGAATGAAAGCCAGCCGCGGGTGAGGACATCTCACTCTCGGCTTTTAGCCTTACAGAAAAGGGCCGCTGGATTCACTTTGATCGAGGTCTGCGTGGCCATGGCCATTGGGGTTTTGATCTTAGGGATCGCCGTCATCAGTATGGCCGGTATGCAGGCGGAGACGCAGCTCAAGCGCATGGCTTCTCGTGTGGAAACGTTGGCGCGGCAATCGTTGCAGGAAGCTGTGATGAAGCAGCGCCTCATTCAACTCGATCTCAATGCGGGCCTCGGCGCGGAAGGGCGTCTGCAAGTCAAGCGTGTGGGGGATTCTCGGTTTCGGAATCCACAACGCGGAGAGATTTGGGAGTTCAGTCCCACGGGTATTTGTGAGCCGGTGGAGGTGCGTGTGACCAACGAGGCGGGTGTCATCGAGTTGGCGTTTGATCCGCTGACGGGATGCGCGGTTCGTAAAAGTATCATCGTCAAATCATGAGAAGCCATTTTCCCAGTCAGCATCGGGGTTTGGTTTCTCGCCAACTCTCAACAGTCAGTGTGCGAACCCATTCTGCACAAGGCTTTGCGCTGTTAGAGATCATCTTAGCCTTGGGGCTTTTCTCTCTCGTGGCGGTGGGGATGACCCGCGCTTTGGATCAGATCGCCCAGACTTCCAAACAAGCTCGACAAGAGGCACAGGTATTGCGGGTTTTGGAGTCGGTTTTAGCCGAGGTCTCGCATCAACCGGAACTGAAACCCACAAGCGTGAACTTCCCCAAGACCGATGATGGTGTGGATGCACGGGCGAGAGTTTCGAAGGTTAAACTCATCACCAAAGACAAGACGGAACTCGATCATGTCTTTCTCATTCAGGCTGAAGCCTGGCTGGAAACCGGCCTGAAGAAGTCGCTGAAGAGGCACATGGAAACGTATGTTTATTCACCCACCAGTCCGTAAAGTTTCGGGGGGCTTCACTTTGCTCGAAGTCATCGCGGCGCTCGCTCTGATCTCGCTGATTATCGGCGGGGTGTATGGCGTGGCGGATGGAGCTCTGCGGCTCAGCACCTCGATGAATAAGGCCCGCATTGCCGAGATGCGGGTGACGAACTTCGTCAATCAATGGCGGGACTATCTGGAGAATGTGCCCCCGACGATTCAGCTTTCTTCAGGCTTAGAAAAGGTCAGTCGCGGTGCTGCGGGCACGCTCTTAATCGAAGGCGGCCAAGTCCCATTTGCCTGGACTGCGTCCTTGCGCTTGGCCGATGCCGTGGAGTTTGCGACGGTGAAGGCTGAGGATCGAAAGTCTCTCATGCTGGTGGTGAGACACTTGAAGCTTTTGGAGAAACCCACCGCTTTAGATCACTATGAAACCCTGGCTGAACTTCCTTTGTTGAAAGGCCTCAAGGAGTTCAAAACGCAGTTTTACGATCCCATCGAGAAACGCTGGTATTCATCCTGGGATCCGAGAAAGCAGCCCAGGCCGCCTTTGTTCATGCGGTTGCACTTTGCATTTAATGATGACCCACGAGAGCATGAGTTCACGTTCTGGATCGCCAATGACCTACAACCTCTACAGGCAGCGGTCACACCACCTGCCAATATTCAGCAACCTTGATTGAAGATGCGTCTGCCTCCGCTCCATCGCCGTCGTCAGCAGGGCTCCGCACTTGTCGCGGTGTTCTGGATGATTGCCGTGCTGGGGCTGGTGGTCTATGCCGGGGCCAAGGCGTTGGAAGCGGATACTCAGTATGCTCGGCAGATGCGTGGACGCACTTATGCCAAACGCCTCGCTCAGATGGGATTGGAGATTGGTCGGCACCCGGCTTTACCGGAACATGATCCACTGCTTCATCACGTGAGTCCTGATGGAGGTTCCTATCAAGTTCGCCTCGTGGCCGAAGAAGCTCGTCTTAACATCAATCAGCTTTTAGCCGCTGACGACAAGGTGCTCTTGCCGAGACTGTTTGCGTCATGGGGTTTGAAACCCGAATTCGCCGCCGCCCTGCGAGACGCGCTGAAGGACTGGGTGGATGGGGATGATAAGACGAGCCTGAATGGCGCCGAACGACGTGATTATGAGAAGGCTGGTCTGCAAGGCATGCCTTTCAATCGGCCCTTCAAGGAGATCGAGGAAATGCTCATGGTGAGAGGCATGTCTCAGTTGAATCAAATTCGGCCAGACTGGCGTGAGTGGTTCACGGTGTATGGCGATGGTCGAGTGGATGTGAATGATGCGCGGCCTGAGTTGATCGCCCTTCTGGGGAATGTTCCGGTGGAGCGTGTGCAGCCGCTGCTGACGCTACGGGCGGGGCGAGATGGAGTGCTGCATTCGCAAGACGATGTGAAACTGAGTTCCGTGCCTCAGGTCGCTCAGTTGCTCGGTGTTTTTCAACCTCTCATCGTGGAGCAACTCACGCAGTGGATTCAATTCAGCGGGCCGATACGCCGTATTGAAAGCACGGGGCAGTTCGGTGATATTCGTCGTCGATTGATCCTTATTACCCAAAACCAACAGGCGCTTTGGCGCGGAGAAATTCCCCTGCATGGCCAAGACTCGTAAACCCACCCAAGATCTATTGATGCCGGGTGCGGCGGGTTGGGAGCGCTGGACGGGCTCTCCAGGGGAACCCTGCCAACATGAAGCGCAGTTGGGACACAACACGCTGGCATTTGCACGAGAAGCGCAGTCGCGTGTGTTGGCTTTACCGCTGGCTCATTTCTGGGTTCTGCCGGCATGGCTGCAAGGAGATGACGCTCACTTGCGGGATATGGCGGCTCTGCATCTGGAGCGCCTCGGTGTGCGTGTGGCGGATCTCGAACATGGTTTGCAGGTGCGCAAAGTGGCTTCAAAAGATGGTGCTCACTTGGTCTGTATGACGGCTCTGAAAGAGGCCGCTCTGCCGTCCTTGGATTTGGCGCTTCTTCCCGATGAGATTGTGCTGAGCGCAGACTGTCTGCCGATTCCTGCGGATGCGATGGTGATTTGTCGTGAGCTCGGCAAGCTGGTGCTGATGATCTCACGGGGGCATGAGTGGGTGTATGCCAGCCCACTTTCGGCAGGGGAGTTGAATGCTGATGCCTTGGGTGAGGTTAACCACCTGTGCCTCCAGCTCGGTTTTCAAGGCGTCTTGGGTCAGATTCAGCACATCATCCTGTGGCTCGCCGAAGAAGGAAACCTTGAGCAAATACGTCAGGTGACAGGCTTAACGGCTCTGCGCGAGCCGAAGCCGCAGCCCGTTATGCCCCAGCTTGGGCGTAGCACTTTGGTCCCGTCCGATCTTCTGGAAGCTCGCAAGAAAGGAGCAAGCGCAGCACGGACGCGGGTGATGGCTCTCAGTCTGGGCTTCGTTGCTGCGGCGGTGATTGCTGGGGTGACTGTGTTGACTGTCTGGGCGACTCAGGAGCGCGATATGCTTCGAGAGCGCGTCGCTGAGTTGACCCCGCGTGCGTCTCAAGTGATGGATCAAAAAAAGAGCTGGCTCGAAGCTTCTCCCGCCGTGGATCCCAGTTTCTTCCCCATGCAAGTTTTGCTCGATAGCATGGAGCCTTCGGCCTCACCTGAAGTCTCCATGACTCATTTCGAGTGGACCCCGGATCGCCTTTTGTTGAGAGGCCGCACTCCATCGCCTGCATTGGCCCTGCAGTATGCCAAGGAGATCACTGAAGTGACAGGCCTCAGTCGTTATAATTGGGAGACTCCGCCACCCGATATTGCCAGCGACAACAGTGCTACCTTTGAACTGAAAGGAGGGCTGAAGCCATGAAGAAGAGCGAAAAGCTTCTGCTTGCCGTTTTCGGTCTGTTGTTCATCATCATCATTGGAGGCGGTGGATTGACCTTGGCTTACAATCACTACCGCGAGGTCTCGGATGAAGTGGAGGGATTGAAAAACCGCCTCATTGAGATGAATCAAGCCATCACGGAAGGTGCGGAATGGCAGCGCCGCAGTGAGTGGTTGGATGAAAATGTGCCCACCCTCAGCTCTCGTCAGGAAGCTTCGACTCGCCTGCTGGAGAGCCTGCAGCGCGAAGCGGAAAAAGCAGGCCTAACCTTGGCCGGGCGCGAGTTCTTGGAGTCTCGCTCCAAGGTGGACGTGGATGGCCAGCCAAGTGAAGAGATCTCCGGCTATTTTGAGCAAGCCACCGTGCGTGTGACCCTCAGCCAAGTTAAAGAAGAACCCTTTTTTAAATGGATGCACGCACTCCAGCAGCCTCAGGGCTTTCTGGGGATCACTCGGCTCTTAATCAATCCGAGTGGTCAAGGCAAGACCATCAATGCGGAGGTTGAAGTCACCCAGTTTTATCGCGAACAACCGACGGCTCGGCCCGTTCGGTCATCGGAGGGCACTGAGCCATGAACATCGTAACCTTCATTCGGCACTTTTGGTTTTTCTTGTCGTTAGTGAGTGTTTCCACGCTCATGGCCGCCGAGCCGCCTGTCGCCTTTCCAGATCTGCCTCACTTTGCGCCGTTGTGGGAACGCTCGATTTTCACCACCCGAGATCTGCCTTCTCCAGATGCTCCTGCGGGACCTCTTTTTACCGACGCTCTCTCGTTGGCCGGGGTGTATGAAGTGGATGGGCAAGCAGTGGCGGTCTTGGTGGACCGAACCACCTCCCAGATTTCCGAAGCCCGACTCGGGACGGAGAACGAAAGTGGCATCAAGATTCGCAAAGTAACTCCAGGGGCGACCATGGATAAAACCCGCGTGCAATTGCAGAAAGGTGATGTGGCAGGTTGGGTCGGCTTTGCGGACGTGACGGAAAATCCCGCGCCGTCTGCCCAGGCTTCACCTGCGTTAGAAACCCGCCCGGCTGTGCCAGTGCCGCAGGCTCCGATCACCCCTTTGCTCCCCCCAGCCTCGGCAATGGGACAGGCGAGTCCCGGTCCAAGTGCGGGAGGGCGTCCTGCCGCTCCCCCCTCCGATGTTCCTTTACCTCCGCCCTGAGACTTGATTTTCAAGTTGCGAGTGTTTAGCCCAAATGTGACCTTGTCAGCCATGTCTGAACTCGTGGAGTTTCCCCCGCATCACTGGCTGGCTGCCCTACAAGCGCTGTTTGCTCTTTGCATCGGCCATGCCCTTGCGGATTTTCCGCTTCAGGGGGAATACCTCGCGACTGGGAAGAATCGACGCTTTTTGATGCGAATGCAGGATCCTTCCCGGCCGGTGCATATCTGGGTGGTTTGCATGGGGGCGCATTGCTTGATCCATGCAGGGGCCGTGTGGCTGATCACCGGGTCTTCGCTCTTGGCGCTGATCGAGCTTGTTGTTCATTGGGGAATCGACGTGGCGAAGTGTGAAGGGAAGACCACCTTCAATCAGGATCAGGTGCTGCATGTCGCCTGTAAGGCTGCTTACGTTGGCGCAGGCTACGCCGGGTGGGTTGGGTAAGCTATACAACGCTCTCAGCGGGGAAGTCGGTCCTGCAAATTGCCCGACAAAAAAATTTCATTTAGCAGCGATGAACCTTTGCCTTTGGTTATATAATTGCTATAATCAGTGAAAATTATGGAATGGGGAACCCCAGCTTTGGTTTTCTTGGCAATCACGCTCGCTGTGGGCGGCGCTTGCCTCGGCTTTCTAAAGAAGCGTTACCACCACACACACCACCATCTGATGGTCTTTGTGTTGGTGGGCGCGGTCGGCTATCTCGCGCCCTTGCGTATCCAAAAAAAGGCTCAGCATGAGGGAGATGATCTCCAACAAACTTGGATGGGGGTTTCCCGAACCTTTGCGCACGCCTTGGAGAGAGCCTCTCCCCAGATCAATCAATTAACGGTTGATACGGCTCAGCCCGCCCTCATGCATGTTTTCAGACGCTTGGGTAATGAAGCGAAAGACTGTTCATCGGCGGCTGTGGTCGTCAAAGACAATCAGGGAACACGTCAGTATCATTCGTTAGGTCTTGCGGATTTTAAGGATCGCCCATCCATTTCACCGGAATGTAAAAAGAAAATCGATGCAGGTTTTCGCGGACAGGAAGTCTGGCATGAAGAACGAGGCCGGGATAAGGATAAGCCCCTTAAAAGTCTCATTGCCATCGTGCCTTTGCGAGACGCTGCCGATAACGTGCAGGGTGTGCTGCTCCTTGATTTTACTGTCGAGACATGGAACAGGGCTTGGCTGATGGAGCAGTGGCGGATCGTTGGTGAATTCAGCGGTCTGTTAATCATTTGCGTTTGCCTCGCCGGGTTTCTTGTGGTGACGAGTGAAAACCGTCGCCGTCGTGAGTTGGAAAAGGCAATTCAGCCTCTGATGAAAGACATCGAGAGTCTGGACGGCATGGTGAACTCGGTGGAAGGGGTGGTATGGGAGAGAACCTCGGGCAGCGGCTGCTTCACCTACCTTAGCCAGAATGCGGATGGCTATTTTGGCTACAAACTGGAAAAGTGGAGTGGTGAAAGCAATTTCCTGGAACAGATCGTTCACTCGGAGGATCGCAGCCGTGTTCAGGATGTCTGGAAAGCGGCTCTTAAAAACCTCACCAAATATCAGATCGAATACCGGGTGGTGCGCGCAGATGGCGGCACCGCCTTCGTTCATGAATACGGGCAGGCCGCCCGATTGATGTTGGATGGCAAAGTCTTGCGAGGTATTTTGTTAGACGTGACGGCGCAACGCGAGTCCGAGGCTACGACGCAGGACATGCACAAGATGATGGTGCAAGCCTCTCGACAAGCCGGCATGGCTGAGGTGGCCACAGGTGTGCTGCACAATGTGGGCAACGTCCTGAATAGCCTCAATGTCGGTGCCAAGCTCTTGGCTGAACGGCTGAAAAAGTCCCGCTTGGATAAGCTCTGTCAAGCCACGCAACTCCTCAAAGAGCACTTGCCTTCAGATCCTGACTTTTTTGTCAATGACAAGAAAGGGCAGGTGCTGCCCGGTTACTTGGCAGATCTTTCGGAGTACTTGCGGGACGAACAGAACCGCCTGGATGCTGCGGTCAGCGATATGATCGAACGGATCGAGCACATCCGAGATATGATCATGCTTCAGCAGTCACACAGCAGTGTGCGCACCCTTTGGGAGCCTCTGGATCTGGCCACGGTCATGGAAGAGGCCCTGCGCCTTGAGACAGATGTTCATATCACTCATCAGCAAGTGCGGGTAGAGCGGCATTATGCCGACCTCCCTCCCATCTACTCAGCTCGTGGCTTGTTGCTGCAAATTCTGGTCAATCTCCTGGGGAATGCATGTCAGGCGATGGGGGATAAGCCCGTGAACCAACGCATTTTGACTTTGCGAATCTTGCCCCAAGAAGACCGCGTTAAGATCTCTGTGGAAGACACAGGCTGCGGGATTCATCCGCGGCATCTAACCAACATTTTCACCCAGGGATTCACCACTAAACGAGATGGGCACGGTTTCGGTCTGCACCATGCCTGCCTTCTCGCTCAAGACCTGGGAGGGACGTTGAAGGCGGAGAGTGACGGCATCGGCAAAGGTGCTCGCTTCACCCTCGACATCCCCGCTCGTAAGGACTCGAAATCGGGTCCATTCAATCCCCCGAACAGCCTCCCTGCCTCAACTCTACCGTGAACCCTCGCATGAACTCCACCTACCGCATCTCTGATCCGGCGTCTGATCTTGTGGCTCAAGATCCGTTGCACGTGAATCACCGCATCTTGATTGTGGATGACAACACCACGATTCATGAGGATTTTCGCAAGATCCTGTCGCCCACGGACTTTGGTGAGGCCGATCTGAATATGATCGAGTCTGCTGTCTTTGGCGATACGCAAACCTCGAGGGCCATGCCTGAATTTGAACTGGCGTTTGCTGCCCAAGGCGATGGTGCGGTGAGGCTTGCCGAAATGGGGCTTCAGCAGGGCAGACCTTTTGCCCTGGCTCTGGTTGATGTCCGTATGCCTCCTGGGATGGATGGTATCTCCACGATTAAGTCGCTGTGGAAAATCCAGCCTGACCTGCAGGTCGCCATTTGCACCGCTTACGCCGACTATACCTGGGATGACATCGTGGATCATCTCGGCATCTCCCATCGACTCGTCATCCTGAAAAAGCCGTTCGATCCGATCGAGGTCATTCAGATTGCCAATGCCCTGACCTGTAAATGGGCCTATGAACGTGAGTCTGCGCTCCGCCAACTCGGCATGCAGACTCGACTGTGGGACAATGCCAAGCGCATGGAGGACACCTACGCTCGTCTGCGTCAGGAGCATGAAGACCGCATGCGCCTGGAGGAAGACATGCGCAAGATGCAGAAGATGGATGCGCTCGGTGGTCTAGCGGCCGGGATCGCGCACGACTTTAACAATGTGCTGACCGTCATTCAGGGACATCTGAGCATGAACCTGATGAACGGCGACCAGCCTCCCGGCATCGCTGAATCCATGGGCGAGGTGCTCCTGGCTGCCCGCCGTGCTGCGGACCTCACCAAGCAATTGCTTAATTTCACGAGTCGGGATTACAAAGCGCCTCGGCCTACCTCTTTGGCTGAGGAACTGCAATCTGAGGTGGAGTTGTTGAAGCGCACTTTGGGCAATCACATTACCCTGGATATCAAGATCGATGAAGACCTTCCGGAGGTGATGGCGGATGCGGGGTCTCTGGGGCAGATCGTAGTCAATCTGGCGGTTAACGCCCGTGATGCCATGCCGAAAGGCGGGCAGCTTTCCATCACCACACGCAGAGTCACTGTCACGGATTTGCAGGACGCTAGGGAATTGCATCCAGATGCACGCCCGGGAGAGTTCGTGGTCGTCACGATCAGCGATTCAGGATGCGGCATCCCATCCGAGGTCATCGGCCAGATCTTCGATCCCTTTTATACCACCAAAGAGCCCGGCAAAGGCACGGGTATGGGCTTGGCCATGGTGCGCGGTCTTACCCGCCACATGGGCGGTTGGGTGGCGGTATCCAGTGTGGTCGGAGTGGGCACGGATTTCCATCTCTACCTTCCTGTGGTCGGGGAGAGTTCCATGCTGGAAACTCCGTTGGCTGCCACTAAAGACTTCGATGGCCTGCTTCACGATGTTTCGCCCTGCACCCTGTTGATTGTCGATGACGACACCAGCGTCTGCCATGTGATGAACTACGTCTTGGAGAACCAGGGACATACCGTTTATCAGGCTAAGGATGCCCACGAGGCCTGGCAGCTCTGGCGCGCTCACCGCCACACCATCAATCTGGTCATCACGGATATTAACCTTCCTGGCGATGCCAGCGGGTTCGATCTCGGTCGTGCCATTTTGGGAGATGATGCCACGCTCCCCATCATCTTCACGAGCGGCTACTGTCCAGATATCCTTGGACAGACCACTAACCTACAGCTTGGCATCAATTACCTGCCGAAGCCGTTTGATGTGCTGGACTTGCTGAATGCCGTCGGTCATGCGCTGACGAAAGGACTGCCTAAGATGCTGACCTCGCCTCAGAAAAGCTCAGCCAAGGTGCAGGTTCCGCAGGCTTCCTCGCAGACCACAGTTCAGTGATTGGCTCGCCAATCGTTTCTACGGGCTAGAGAAATGGATTCTCCCGACGCTCGAGTCCGAGCGTCGTTGGAGTTCCGTGACCGGGATAGACCTGCGTGCCTTCAGGTAGAGGCCACAGCTTTTGCTGAATGCCAGTCACCAGTTGCTTGAAGGAGCCTCCCGGAAAATCTGTGCGGCCTAGACTTCCGCGAAAAATAACATCGCCACTCCATAGGACGTTGGATTCCTTCTGCCAAAAACAAACGCTGTCCTGAGAGTGGCCTGGGATGTGAAAGAGCTGCCAAGTGCAGCCAACGACATCAAGGTGTGATTGCCCTGCTAGGAGGTGATCGACTTTGAACTCTGGCACGGAAAAACTGCTCCCTACCATGGCACCAAAAAAGTTTTCCAGGGTCAGATCGCGATCAAAGTCTGACCAAGCGTAGATCGGGCAACGGTTTTCGGCCTTCACTTCCGCGGCGTCCAGAACGTGATCGAAATGCTGATGCGTCAGTAGGAGAGCGTCCACCTTCACTTTTTTGGACTTTAGCCAGTGGCTCACCCCCTGTGGCGCATCCACCAGCAGCGTTCCGCCAGCAAATCGTGCCAAATAAGCATTCGTTTCAACGATTCCGCCCGTATATGTTTCTACTTCCAACATTACTGATGCTGATGTGGGAAACCAGTGGACATTTCAAGCCGCAAACGGCAAAATCCGTGACGATTTCTCCCCTTTCGGTGCGTAACTAGAGAGCAACCCCCATGACTCGCAACCCATTGTCCCTTATGGCCGCCGGTTTGGCGACCATCTCGCTAGCGTTCACGCCTGCCCGGGCTGAGACGAATTTTGGCCAGGTGGCCATGCATGTGGCCTACATGCTCCAGAGCCAGCATTACTCCCATCAAGATTTCGATGATGCGGTTTCGGCCAAACTCCTCCAGAACTATTTGAACATGCTCGACTTCCGACATGTGTTCTTCACGCAGGAAGATGTCGATGGCTTTAAAAGCAAATATGACACGACGCTGGATGACCACGTTTTGATGCGCAACATCAGCCCGGCCATCGAGATTTACGACATCTACACCCAGCGGGTTAAGGAGCGTATCGAGTTCACCAAGACTGCGCTTAAAGATCACAAGTTCACTTTTGATTCTTCCCGCACCATTGAGCTGAAGCGGGATAAGGCCCCTTATCCGAAAGACAAAGCCGAGCAGGATAAGCTCTGGCTAGACATTCTGGAAGATAACCTCCTGCAGGAACGGTTAGCCGATGAAGCCAAGGCTGAGGAGGCCAAAAAGAAAGCTGAAAAAGCTGCTGAGAAGGCCAAGAAGGAAGGTGAAGCCCCGAAAGGCGAATCTGCCAAAGCTGAACCCAAAGCCGATGCCTCTAAGGCTGTCGCGTCCGCTGCTAAAGAAGAAAAACCTGAGACTCCAGAAGCTCGTGTGTTGAAGGATTATGAGCGCCTTCTGGAAAGCATCGAAGAGAACGATCAAGAGGATGTCGTTGATTTCTTCCTCTCCAGCTTGGCGGCTGCTTACGATCCCCACACGGAGTACATGAGTGTCAATGAGACGGATAACTTCAACATCCAGATGAAGCATAAGCTCGTGGGCATCGGCGCCCTGCTTGGGCTCGTGGATGATGTGGCCCAGATTCAGGGTATCGTTGTCGGGGGACCTGCGGATAAACAGGGTGAACTGAAGCTGAATGACAAAATCACAGGGGTCGCTCAGGGCGACGCTGACTTCGTGGAGACCAAGTACATGAAGCTCCAAAAGATCGTGGACATGATCCGTGGTCAGGATGGCACGACTGTTCGTCTGCGTGTGAATCCTGCAGATAACCCTGCCAGCACCACGATCATCAGCATTGTGCGCGGTGAGGTGGAATTGAAGGAAAAGCTCGCCAATGCCGAGCTTCTCATGACTCCTGCTGAAATGGGGCCGCGTCTCAAGATCGGCTGGATCAATCTTTCTTCCTTTTACGCCGATATGGAAGAGGGCACCGTCAGCACCACCGATGATGTACAGCGTTTGCTCAGCCGTCTCATGAAGGAAAAGATCGATGGTCTCGTGCTTGACCTCCGTGGCAACGGTGGCGGCTCGCTGGAAGAGGCGATTCGTCTGACCGGTTTATTTGTTCCTTCCGGCCCGGTAGTTCAGGCCAAGGATTGGCGTGGCTCCATCTCCTGGCGTGAATGTGAAAATCCTAAAGCCTTTTACGATGGCCCGATGATGGTGCTGACGGATAAGACCAGCGCCTCCGCTTCGGAGATCTTGGCAGCAGCTCTGCAGGACTATCGCCGCGCCTTGATTGTGGGAGACAAGTCCACTTTCGGTAAGGGCACTGTCCAGACCATCCTTCCAGTGGAGCGTTTCATGCCCTTCTTTAGCGACAAGAGCCGTGCTGGTAACTTGAAAGTTACCATCCAGAAGTTCTATCGTATTGCAGGGGGCTCGACTCAGCTCAAGGGCGTGGAACCCGATCTGGTGTTGCCTTCTATTCGCGACGTTTTGGACATCGGCGAAGCTTCCGCAGAAAATGCCCTTCCGTATGACACCATTCCGGCTCGCAAGTACAATCTTATTCACGAGAAGCCATTCCCTCTCGAGGAGATGACCACCCGGTTGAAGAGTCGTGTGGATAAGAATCCTGAATTCCAATATGTCGTGGAAGAGTCGAAGCGACTGAAAGAGCGCATCGACCGTAACGTGGCCTCCTTAAATCTGGCTGAGCGTGAAAAAGAAGCCGCAGAAACGAAGGCTCGTCGTGAGAAGCAGGATGAAGAGCGGGCTACTCGGGTGAAAACTCTGAATGAGAAGCTGAAAGACGATGGCTTCAAAGTGTATCACCTCACCTTGGATAACGTCGATGCTCCTGAGTTGGTCTTGGAATCCAATTTCACCCGTGAACAAAGCACAGGTATGAAAATGGCTGCGAAAGCCGATGGTGAAGAAGGTTCTGAACTGTCCAAGTTCCCTTATGGCGTTGAGCCCATGAAGCTTGAGGCTATCAATATCATGCGCGATTTCCTTGATCTGACGACCAAGCGGCCGACTACGGCTAAGGCCGACGAAAAACCTGCGAAGTAACTTTCGATCGCTCGATAAATCACAAACAGAGCCCTTCTCTCAGGAGAAGGGCTTTTTTATAGATTGGCCTAGGGCAGCAAAAAAGGCGGCACTGAGTGCCGCCTTTTCGACGAAAAAGTCCGAGTAAGATCAATTACAGCTTGGTATAACCGACGCTCTCGCAAGGCAGATCCCAAAGCTCTTTCAGTTCGCTGTCCAGCTTCGTGATGCTGAAGCTGACGCCTGCCATCTCCTGGCAGGTGACGATGCTGTCCACGATAGTCTGATGAACTTTGATGCCTTTTGCGTCGAGGATTGGGCGAGCGGCACGCAGGAGGATGAGCAACTCCATCATGTGGGTGCTGCCCAAGCTGTTGACGAAGAAAACGATTTCATCACCAGCATTCAACTCCAAGTCATCGCCGAAAAGCAGTTCGAGCATCTTGGCTGCAAGTTCATCAGCGGTGCACATGGGGATGAGTCCCACGCCTTTTTCACCATGGATGCCCATGCCAAGGCCGATGACGTCATCAGCCAATTCAAAGGTGGGTTCGCCTGTGGCAGGGATAGAGCCTGGCTTTGTGGAGACGCCGACGGTGCGGGTGGAATCCACGGCTTTCTGAGCAATGCGGGCCAGTTCATCCAGGGTATCCACTCGGGTAGCGGCAGCACCCGCCAGCTTCACGATGGGGACGAGACCTCCCACACCGCGGCGTTTACCTTTTTCGGAAGGAGGAGCGGAGCAGACGTCGTCATTGATGATGACGGTCTTCACGGTGATGCCTTCTTCCTCGGCCAGTTCGGCTCCGATGTCGAAGTTCATGATATCCCCTGCGTAGTTGCCGTAGAGATAAAGGACGCCTTTGCCGCGGTTGACGGCCTGGGTGGCCTCCAAAACGATGTCAGGTGGCGGTGCTGCGAAGATGTCCCCTACAGCGGCACCATCGCCCATGCCTTTACCCACGAGACCATGATAAATCGGTTCATGACCAGCACCGCCACCGATGAGCAGAGCTGGGGCACCCGGACGAAGATCGTTCATCACGATGGAGCGCTTGCCGACACGCTTAGCTTTGCCGTCATAGGCCAGCACCAGGCCTTCGAAGAGTTCGTCGGCACATTTCAGGGGATCGTTGATGATCTTCTTCGCGGAGTTTTTGCTCATAGTCGGGTTGCGATGGTTTTGGGGTCGCAAGGTTTAGCGGGTTGCCTTTGCGATGTCAAAGCATGAAGTGATCATCGTCCGCTCAGAGCAGAATCGGGCAGGGTGAAAGCGTTTTCGATGATGTGCAGGTGAGGGGGCTCTCCTGGAACCAGTAGCACCTCTAAAATATCGAATCGGTGAGGAATTTTCGGTTTCCCTAGAAGTCGTAGCCAATCCAGAGCACCACGCTGGATCAACCTTTGTTTATCTGGATTGACGGCATCAGCTGGGCGGCCAAATCCACGGCTTGTGCGTGTTTTAACCTCAATGAATGTGAGGGTTTCACCATGTCTGGCGACGATGTCCACCTCGCCCCGGCGAGAGCCCCTGTAGTTGCGATAGAGAATTTTGCGATTCTGACAATGTAACCAGCGTGCGCCCAGGATTTCCCCCAAAAGCCCGATTTCGGCACGGTTCATCGGTTGGCCGAGGAGTGTCGGATGAAAAAATGCGTCGAGAGAAATGAACCACGAGAGAGCTTGGCGGCGCAGCCAGGGATGTTTCGTGATGCGGGCGATGATGCCTGGAATGGACCAGGCATCAGGAAGAGCATTGCCGGAATCACGTCTTTCACTCATAACTTCAATCGGGAGACGGCAATCTGTCCACCGAAGCAGACATCCACATCCGAGCCTGGGATGCGGGGGCGTTCTGAATAGGAGGCTGTGTAATGATAGCTGCCTTCTCCCAAAGCCGTGTAGGCGACATTCAGAGGCTGGCGTTCGGGATAACATCTCACCAACGCAGGCATGACCCTAGGCCCTGGCGGATGATGTGGAAAATTTACATTCCAAAACTCCCCATCATGCAGGCGCTCCGCGGAGAGGGTGCGAATGATTTCATGCACCCACTCGGACGTGCGTGACCAGTCCACTTCGATGCCTTTGATCAGATAATGAGAGAATGCCATGGCCGCGATGCCGTGGTAGGCGGCTTCTCGGGCGGCTGACAGCGTGCCTGAGATGACAATGTCTTGCCCCAGGTTACCACCGGCGTTGACTCCTGAGATCACCCAGTCGGGCTTTAAATTCAGGGCATAGAGGGCGATGCGGACGCAATCGGCGGGCATGCCCGTAACCGACCAGCGATCTGCTCCGCGCTCGCGCACGTGGAGGGCACGACGAGTGGTGACGCCGTGCCCGCACATGGATTGCTCATCTTCTGGAGCGACGATGGACACCCGCACTCCAGGCAAAGCTGAAATCGCTGTTGCTAAAGCGGCTAGCCCCGGAGCCTCGTAACCATCGTCATTGGTGAGTAGAAAATGCATGTGAAGATAACTGGCATGATCTTCCAGGTTACGTCGAGGCTCAAATCTAGATCGAGGAAAGTCATAAAGTAATGACCGCTTACATCGCTAATACCGCCCCAGTGTCCGCGCTTCCTACCATGGCAGCATAACGAGCTAAATATCCACGGGTGATTTTAGGGGCGGGAGGTGTCCAGCGCTCTCGACGTTCGCTCAGTTCTTGGTCGGAAACCAAGAGCGTGATGCTTCGTGCGGGGATGTTAATAGCGATGCGATCTCCTGGTTCGATGAAGGCGATGGGGCCTCCTGCGGCAGCTTCAGGTGAAACATGGCCGATCGCTCCTCCTCGGGTCGCTCCGGAGAAACGGCCATCGGTGATGAGTGCCACGGAATCGCCCAGGCCACGGCCGGCAATCGCTGCGGTCGGTGCCAGCATTTCCTGCATGCCAGGACCTCCCTTCGGACCTTCATAACGGATAACGACGACATCCCCTGCTTTCACCTCGCCACCCAGGATGCCGAGATGAGCAGCTTCTTGGGACTCGAAAATGACCGCATTGCCGGTGAATTCCATCATCGAGGGACTCACACCTGCCGTCTTCACCACGCAGCCATCGGGGGCCAGATTTCCAAATAAAACAGCCAACCCTCCTTTAGCGGAGTGGGCTTGATCCAGTGGGCGGATGACGTCATCGTCCGTGATTTCTGCGGTCGAGATGGTTTCACCCAGTGTTAGGCCAGTGATGGTGAGGGTATCTGGATGAAGGATGCTTGGCTTATCGAGCAATCGTTTGAGAATGGCCGAGATGCCTCCGGCACGGTCCACATCCTCCATATAATACTGACCCGACGGAGCCACCTTGCAGAGGTGCGGGACATGCTCGGCGATGTCATTGAAATCTTGCATGGTCAAAGGCACACCTGCTTCCCGAGCTATCGCGAGTGTATGCAGAATCGTGTTGGAAGAGCCGCCCATCGCCATATCCAGAGCCAGAGCGTTTTCAAAGGCTTCTCGAGTCAGGATGTCAGACGGACGCACATCATCTCGCACCAACCGCAGGATGGTTTTGCCTGCGCGCTCAAATAAAGCATCACGAGCAGGATCAACGGCAAGGATAGAGCCGTTGCCGGGAAGTGCCCAGCCAAGAGCCTCGCAGAGGCAGTTCATGGAATTGGCCGTGAACATGCCCGAGCATGAGCCACAGGTCGGACAGGCATTTTTTTCGATGTCGCTGAGTTGTTGTTCGGTGATGGTCTGGGCGGAGAGTTGCCCCACAGCTTCAAACACAGAAGCGAGGTTAAGCGAACGCCCCGTGACCGGGTCTTTGCCTGAGCGCATGGGTCCCCCGGAAACAAATAAGCTGGGGATGTTCACTCGTGCTGCGCCCATCATCATCCCCGGAACGATCTTATCGCAATTGGGGATGCAAACCACGCCGTCAAAACAATGCGCACGCAGCATGGTTTCAATGCTGTCAGCGATGATTTCGCGAGAGGCCAAAGAATACTTCATGCCGCCATGCCCCATGGCAATGCCATCGTCCACACCAATGCAGTTGAATTCAAAAGGCACTCCCCCTGCGGCACGTACGGCATCCCGCACCTTTTTGCCCACGATGTCCAAGTGGGCGTGGCCTGGGATGATCTGAACGAAGGAGTTGGCAATGGCGATGAAGGGTTTGTTCCAATCCTCTTCACTCTGAATCGCGCCAGTGGCGCGGAGGAGACTGCGGTGTGGAGCGCGGAGAGCTCCTTTTTTGATGTTGTCGCTGATGGCCATAAGTCGAAGTTGTTGTGAACTGACGCTGACTAAACTTCGATGAATAACTCATGATGAAAGAATCAAGTTTGTCGTGTATTGATATCAAAACGGTATGGACTACTCGATCCGAGAACTCGAATGTTTCATTGCGGTGGCCGAGGAACTGTCATTCACTCGTGCCGCTAAACGCATCCATTTGGCGCAACCTCCTTTGTCTCGGCACATCCGCACCCTTGAGGAGAAAATCGGAGCGGCGTTGTTTTCTCGTGAGGCACGCCAAGTCACGCTCACCTCTGCCGGTAGCTTATTTTATGAGGAAATCCGTAACGTTCCCCGTGTGCTCAGCCGGGCTGGGGAGGCGGCTCGTCGTTGTGCTTTGGGTGAGACAGCTCGCCTAAGATTGGGATTCGTTAGTGCGGTGATGAATGATGAGCTGGTGGAAACATTCCGCCGATACCGTGAGCAGTATTCACAGGTGCAGGTGATGCTGCACGATAGTCCACCGCAAGATCAGTTGAAAGCCATTGCCACCGGTCATCTGGATGGTGGATTTGTCGGGGTGGCTCCTTCCGTCAAACCTGCCGGTATCCAATGGGTGGCATGGCATCGAGAGCCTCTCCTGTGTTTCGTTCCTGCTGGGCATGCATTGGCTGCGGTTAAATCACTTTCCCTGGCAGATCTTCGGGAGGAGTCATTCATTGCTGTCGCTCATGATTCAGCCCCTGCCTTTGCCGCACACATTCGCGAATTGTGTAAAACAGCGGGCTTCAGACCTCGAGTTATTCTGGAGTCTCCGCGGGCGCAGGCCGTCGCCCTCATGGTAGCGGCAGGTTCAGGCATCGCCCTTCTACCAGCGACCTTGGCTCGTCTGATGGAGAAATCGGTTCATGCAATTGCCTTGAAGGAAAAACCTCAAATCACGCATGTCTTTGCGTGCCGTCAGGGTAAGGGTAGCCAGTCGCTTTCAGATTGGTTGCGAATGCTGAGAGCTCCCCAAAAAGCAGGCTGATAGAGTTGTCGCAGGGGTGTTCTTATGGGGTGACGCAAAATCTGAAGATTTAGGGTGCGATAGCTGAAAGACCTTTGGCGTTCATTTAGGCAAGCTGACTTGTCTCATGATCCGCATTTCTCTCCTTCCTTATTCTCTTCTCGCATGCGTGATTTTCCCGATGACCGCTCGGGCCGTCAACAAGGCTGATAATACGACGAATCTCAATCAAGGGGCGAGTTGGAGTGGAGGCACTGCACCTGGAGTCTTCGATGTAGCTCAATGGACGAGCGCTTTTTCTGCGACAAGTGCCGCCACCCCTCTGTTGCTTGGAGGCAATGTGACGTGGGGCGGGATCACGATCACCAATCCAGGTGGTGATGTACTCATTGGCACAGGCAATACGTTAACACTGGGTTTTTCCAGCCCTTCGGGCCACAGCATCAACATGAGTTCGGCGACTCAAAATCTGACCATTCAGTCTGGACTGACTTTGCTCAGTGGTTCCTCTCAGAGTTGGAATATCGCATCTGGCCGCACGCTTACCTTGAGCGACGGAACGTTCACTCGAGGCACAGGAGCTACTTTGAATATCCAAGGCACAGGCACCATCACGACGACGAATATCTCCAATGTCCAAGGCATCATAGGCCCTTGGGTCACGATGGGCACTGGTGCTTCCATTCGTTACGCGACGGTGGATGGATCCAACCATATTATCGCTTACACGGCAGGCACTGCGGCCGCTACGGCTAACCTGATCACCGATGCCACGGGCACGGTAAATTATGATCTTGCGGCGGGTGGAGCCTTGGGAGCAGGAGCTTCGTTTAACACCGTTCGTTACATCGGTGCTGCGGCAAGTGTGACGGGTGACTTCTCTGCCAAAGGGATCTTGAATGCTGGCACCGGAGCGCTTTCTTTCAGTGGCAACGTAGTCATCGGTGGTTCACGCGATCTCACCTTGCATGCGGCTACGGGGGACATCACTCTCACTGGAAACATTGCTAACAACAGTGGTGGAGCCTCGACGTTGACGAAGACGGGGGCCAATACGGTTTATCTCACCGGTAGCAATAGCTACACGGGCATGACGGTGATCAATAATGGCGTGCTGGATGTGGGGAATCTCAGCAATGGTTCTCTCGGATCAGGCGGTCTTCTGATCAATGGCAATGGCACTCTCCAAGGTTATGGAACCTTTACCCGCTCGTTCAGCAGCAATGTTACTCCCGGCACCAATCAAGTCGCAGGTCAAAACGGCGGTTTTGCAGCGCGTGGTGGGGAGTTGATCTTGAACTTCGGTGGTAATGCCACGCCTTCCAGCATCGCTCTCAATGGTTCCGGCTATATCTTTGGCAATGACTTCCGTTTTGGTTCGGCCACGGCAGATAATAAAGTGGTCGTTCTGAATCCCATTGTGATCAACAGTGCCGGACGCCGTAACATCACGGTCATCTCGGGGGTAGGTGGAGACTCTGCTGAGTTGCGCGGTGTCCTCTCCAATGGCGGCGTGGGATTGTCACCTTCCGGCATTACCAAGAGCGGCACGGGCCTGCTCATCCTGAGTGCCGCCAACACCTATACCGGTGTCACCCAGATCGCCGCAGGCACTCTGAGCATCGACTCCATTGCTGATGGCGGTGTGGTGAGTAACCTCGGCGCGTCCAGCAATGCAGCGAGCAATCTGGTTTTCGATGGTGGCACCCTTCGTTATACCGGTGCCACGGCCAGCACGGATCGCAGTTTCACCATCAATGCAGCCAAAACGGCGACGATTGAAGTCACAACAGCTGCCACGAATCTGACGATCACTGGCAGCACCACAGCGACCACAGGAGGGCTTACCAAAAGTGGTGCCGGCACTTTGACCCTGACTGGAGCGATGTTGCATACCGGGCAAAACAACATCACAGGGGGCA
The DNA here is from genome assembly GCF_900167535.1 of Prosthecobacter debontii. Taxonomy (NCBI): domain Bacteria; kingdom Pseudomonadati; phylum Verrucomicrobiota; class Verrucomicrobiia; order Verrucomicrobiales; family Verrucomicrobiaceae; genus Prosthecobacter; species Prosthecobacter debontii. The sequence continues at coordinate 170,815 of NZ_FUYE01000010.1, read as the reverse complement.
TTCTGGATATTGGCCCGATGACCAACCTTGGCAGTGGAGGTTTAACCTTTACGAACAGTGCCATTCTGCAAGGGAACGGCACTTTGAATCGCACGTTTAGTTCCAACGCGACCCCGACCGCAGGGCAGCTGTCTGGCCAAACCGGTGGCTTTGCAGCGCGAGGTGGCGATCTTACCCTCAATCTGGGCAGCAGTATCGGCCTGAATACGGCTCTCTATATTTTTGGCACCAATTTCATCTTTGGTTCACCGACTGCCGACAGCAAGGTGGAGCTCACCAGCGATATTAATCTCAACTCATCCAACAGTGACCGCGTTGTCACGGTTAACTCAGGCGTCGGGGGGGATTACGCAGTGCTTTCCGGTGCCATCAGTGGCGCGACTTCGGGGTTGCGAAAAGAGGGCATGGGCCTGCTCACCTTGACCGGAGCCAATACTTACGCCCGCATCACCAGTGTCAACGGTGGCACGTTGTTGGCGAACTACACTGGGACTGTTACGACAGCTTCTTCGACGGGAGTCGGGCCAGTCACGGTGGCTGCAGCAGGCACTTTAGGCGGCTTCGGACGAGTGGGCACTGGCAGCACTCTGGTCACCGTCAATGGGCGGCTTAGCCCTGGCGATACCACTCTGACCGACACGCGTGATACTCTGACGATCAGTGGCAGTCTGACACTCGGTAGTGCTGCCACGACACAGCTCGAAGTCGCTTCACTCAGTGATCATGATAAGGTGGTTGTGACCGACACCGTCACGCTGGATGGCATCGTCAATGTGGACTTCACGGGTTTCAGTTCGTCCAACTTTTCCAGTAATTTCACCCTGGACCTCTTCGACTGGGCCAATCTCGTGTCTTCCGGCTTTACCGTGGGTAATGGTGCCAGTGGGGACCTGCGTTTCTTGAACCTTGATTATGGAGCGAATGTTGGAACCTGGGATTTCAGTGAATTCCTATCAACAGGGCTCAATGGCGGCAGCATCAGCTGGAATGTCGTTGCGGTTCCTGAGCCTACTCGTGTCTTATTTTTAGTGTCTGGGCTGGGCTTGGTGTTTCTGCGCCGACGTCGATGCTGAAAAAAGGCAGGTTCTCCGATCAGCACAAGCCTAAGGTCAGTGCCTGGGGTTGACTTTTTCTCTGAGACTCGGGATAGTCTTGGCCCCCAAGCCTGCTCCGAGTGATTCTGTGGATCGCTCAGCCACGCCCTCCTCCTTCTCGGTTTGTCTTCCTCATGAGTCACAATCAAGTCGCCGCTCGTGCTGTTCTATGGAGCATTGTGCTCAATGCCGGTCTGGCGGTGGTGAAAGTTACGGCTGGGATTCTAGGTCATTCCTATGCTTTGATCGCCGACGGCATTGAGTCCGTGAATGACATCTTCGCCTCATTGATGGTTTGGGTCGGGCTGAAGGTGGCTGAAAAGCCTCCAGATGATGATCATCCCTATGGCCATGGCCGCGCGGAGCAGCTGGCTGGATTATTTTCTGCCCTTTCATTGCTGGCTGCCGGGGGCACCATTGCCTGGCAGAGCGTGCACAACATCATGCATCGGCATACTTCGCCCGAATGGTTTACCCTGCCGATCTTGGTCGTGGTGATTATCGTGAAAGAAGGACTCTCACGCTATGCGATGCGGAAGAGCGATGAGACGACTAGCACCGCTCTCAAAGGCGATGCTTGGCATCATCGCGCGGATGCCATTACTTCTGGCGCAGCGTTGCTAGGCATCAGTGTGGCTTTGCTGGGTGGAGATGGCTACGAGATGGCTGATGATGTGGCGGCGCTGGTGGGCTGCTTCATCATTTTCCTCAATGGGTTCTTTATGCTGAAGACGGCGCTGCACGAAAACATGGATGGCGCAGCGACCGAGGAGCTTTATCAGGAAGCACGGGACATCGGTGCGACTGTGCCAGGTGTCAAAATGATCGAAAAACTGCGCATGAAGAAGTCTGGTCTCGGTTACCACATGGATATCCATGTGCAGGTGGAAGGTTCCTTATCCGTGGCAGAGGGGCATCGGATTGGCCATGACGTCCAGGATGCCTTGAAAGCTTCGGATCGGCGGTTTCTCGATATCATCGTGCATGTGGAGCCCTTTGGCCATGCGGATTGAGTCGGCGGCGCAAAAGAATCCGGGGTTCCATGAAATCTAGCGTCCTTGGAGACGTTACGAGGGGTCCATGAAGAAAGACCGCTCTGCTCTCTCCCGACGTGATGCCTTGAAACTGACTGCTGCTGGACTGGGGGCGCTGGCGCTCGATCCGATAAAGATGGTGGCGCAGGAGGCTGCCACTCCATTTGGCGCTGAGTTCCCCATGCTCGACTCGCTAGCGACGGGGGAGTGGTGGGCCAAGGGCGGGGCGGCAGCGGGAGCCAAGGGTAAGGGTAAAGGCAAAGGGAAGGGAAAAGGCCCCTCCGCACCACCTGCCATGGATGTGCCGCGTGAAGACGTGGTGGCCTTTGCCATCTACACCCATCAAAACGGTGTTTTGAAAATGACCGGCCAGCTTTACCCCTTGAAGCCCGGTGAGTCACGGGAAGCACGGTTGGAAATCCAGCGAGATGGAGAGTGGAAAGAGGTGGCGAAAGCGGATGTCATCTACCCGGGCTGGGATGTTCACTTTCGTCTGGAGAATTGGGACGCGAGTCAGGATGTCCCGTATCGTGTGCGGCATGGGGAAAACGCCATGTTTGAAGGCCTCATCCGCAAGGACCCCAAGGACAAAGAGGAGATTGTGGTGGCCAATATGTCCTGCAATTCCAGCCGCACGACCGGTCTCCGCCCCGAGATCATTGACAATCTCAAGGCCCAGAATCCCGATCTGCTTTTCTTTGCCGGAGACCAGACCTATCGTCACACCGAGCATACGGCGGGATGGATCGAGTTCGGTCTGCAATTCCGTGAGATCATGCGCGATCGTCCAACGATCTGCATCCCCGATGACCACGATGTGGGGCACCCCAACCTGTGGGGAGAAAACGGTAAACTCTCTGTCATTCCGGGCAATGCCGATGGTGGCTACATGTATCCGGTGGAGTATGTGAACCAGGTCCAGCGTCAGCAGTCCTGGAACCTGCCCGATCCGGTGGACCCCGCGCCTGTGGAGCGGGGTATCACAGTTTACTTCACACGCCTCACTGTGGGGGGAGTGGACTTTGCGATCCTTGAAGACCGCAAGTTTAAGAGCGGTCCCGCTGGGAAGATTCCGCAGATGGGGCCACGTCCGGATCACATCAATGATCCATCTTACGATCCCAAGACGATCGACCTGCCGGGTCTGCAATTGCTTGGTGAACGCCAAGAGCGCTTCCTCGCACAATGGACACAGGACTGGACGGGCACTGAAATGAAGGCAGTGCTTTCCCAGACGGCCTTCTGCGGAGCCGTCCACATGCATGGCAAGGAGAATGAAAGGTTGTTAGCCGATCTGGATTGCAATGGCTGGCCGCAAACTCCTCGTGACCGTGCTCTGGAAGAAATCCGCCGTGCCTGGGCAGTGCATCTATGTGGGGACCAACACCTCGCCGTGACGGTCAAGCAAGGCATCAAAGAGTTTGGTGATGGACCTTATGCTTTCACCAGCCCGGCTTTGGTCAATACCATCTATGGACGCTGGTGGCATCCGGAGGATGAAAAACCAGGACCCAATCCGATCGCCAATAGCCCGCTGCCCTGGACCGGAGATTTCCATGATGGCTTGGGTAACAAGATCAGCATCATGGCCTATGCCAATCCGCCCGACATCACGGACGAAAAGCAACGCGCCGATGGATATGGTGTGGTTCGGTTTAACAAGAAGTCACGTAAGATTGTATTCGAATGCTGGCCTCGGTTCTCCGATGTGAAGGATGGCGATAAGGGGCAATTTGCAGGCTGGCCGATCACCGTCGATATGGAAGCTAACGATGGACGTAAGATTGTCGGCTACCTGCCAGAACTTGTCTTCGAAGACGACAGTAATCCGGTGGTGCAGGTGGTGAAGGAAAAGGATGGTGAGATCCTCTACACCATTCGTGTCCAGGGGGGGCGCTTCCAACCTCGGGTCTATGAGGGGGGGCAATACACTGTCCGTGCGGGGAAGGATCAGCCTGAAAAGGACCTGCTGACCGGTCTGGAGCCCCATGCTAAAGAACAAGCGGGGCAGAAAACGCTCAAGGTCTAATCCACCATCTTCTCTATGCCCATGAAGCCCCTCTTTCTCATTCTTACATCTATCCTGCTTGCCACGACACTCGCTCGAGCGGCCGAGAAACGGCCTAACATCATTTTTGTTATGGCTGATGATATGGGGTGGGGCCAGACGGGGTATCGTGGTCATCCAGTGCTCAAGACTCCGAACCTGGACGCTATGGCAGCGAATGGGCTTCGCTTTGATCGGTTTTACGCAGGTTCCCCCGTGTGCTCTCCCACTCGGGCGAGCGTGCTGACAGGGCGCTCCCCGGATCGCACCGGGGTATTGACTCACGGCGATGCTCTGCGGCGGCAGGAAAAGACGATTGCCCAGGCTTTAAAGACCGCTGGCTATGTCACCGGCCACTTCGGTAAATGGCATCTCAATGGCTATCGTGGGCCAGGTGCTCCGATCTTGCGGGATGATCCGATGAGCCCAGGCACTTTCGGTTTCGATGAATGGGTTTCTGTGACGAACTTCTACGACCAAAATCCCTTGATGTCTCGTCAGGGAGAAATCACGGAGTTCAAGGGCGATTCGTCGGATATCGTTGTGGATGAGGCGCTGAAGTTCATTGAGAAGCATTGTGCCGGAGATCAGCCGGTCTTCACGGTGATCTGGTATGGCACCCCCCACAGTCCATTCCGTGCCCTTCCGGAAGATAAGGCCGCCTTTGCAGCTTTGGATGCGGCCTCGGCAGATCATTATGGCGAGTTAGTCGCTCTGGACCGCAGCGTGGGCGTTTTACGCGCAAAACTGCGTGAATGGGGGATCGCGGATAACACCCTGGTGATGTTCAATAGTGACAATGGTGGTTTGCCCAAGATCCAGCCTGAAACCGTGGGAGGATTGCGCGGATTTAAAGGCACGACCTTTGAGGGGGGCATTCGTGTCCCCGCCATCATGGAATGGCCTGCGGTCATTCAACCCCGCGTGACATCTTACCCAGCCTGCACGATGGATCTTTTTCCCACGGTGGCAGACATTCTCGGACTGCCTAGGGAGGTGATGGTGCAACCGGTGGATGGTAAGAGCCTCAAGCCACTCCTGACACAGGAGATGGGTCCTCGCCAGCAGGCGCTGCCCTTTCGGTATGGCTCGAAAGCCGCTTGGGTGGATGACGATTATAAATTGGTGACGGAGGACCTCAAAAAGGATCAATTCATGCTGTATGATCTGAAACAAGATCCGCAGGAAACCCACGATCTGAGTGCCGAGACACCCGAGCGTTTCGCCGCCATGAAGGCTGCTTTCTTGAAGTGGAATGAAGCTGCGGATGCCAGCTTTGCCGGGAAGGATTACCCTGAAGGCCGGGTTTCTCCTCCTGATCCTGAATCTCTCGCTTGGTATGAGTCCGAAGCTTATCGCCCCTACATCGAGGGCTGGAAAAACCGCTGGGAATATCAGAGCTACCTGAATGGCTCTCCCAAAGGAAAGGGGAAGAAAGCAAAAAAGGAAGATTAAATCCCTGGTTCTGCGGAAAGAGGCTACGTTCGCACCTCTTTCCGGGCTGGACATGCGATTTTCGGGGTGCTTGGCCGTTGCGTTGCTGCATGGGTGCGTCTAGGTCTGAGATACTTAACCTTGCGATATGTCTGCACAGCCCACCATTATCTACACCTTCACGGACGAAGCTCCTCTCCTGGCCACCTATTCGTTGCTGCCGATCGTGCAGGCTTTTACGAAACCGGCAGGTGTCGCTGTGGAAACGCGTGATATCTCCTTGGCAGGCCGCATCATTGCCAATTTCCCCGAAGTCTTGACCGAAGAGCAGCGCATCAACGATGACCTCAGCTATCTCGGTAAGCTCTGCTTGGAGCCGACGACAAACATCATCAAGCTCCCCAACATCTCCGCTTCCGTGCCTCAGCTCAAAGCCGCTGTGGCAGAGCTCCAGGCAAAGGGATATAAGCTGCCGGACTATCCTGAAAACCCGCAGAACGATGCGGAAAAAGAGATCAAAACCCGCTATGCTAAGGTGATGGGCAGCGCGGTGAACCCAGTCCTGCGTGAAGGTAACTCCGACCGTCGTGCTCCGAAGGCAGTGAAGGACTATGCGAAGAAGCATCCGCACTCCATGGGCAAGTGGTCTGCTGACTCCAAGACCCGCGTTGGCACGATGGGGGGCAAGGGCGATTTCTTCTCCAATGAGAAGTCTGTGACGGTGCCAGCCGCTACGGATGTGAAGATCGAATTTGTGGCTGCTGACGGCACCACCAAGGTGCTGAAGGAAAGCACCCCGCTGAAGGCCGGAGAAATCCTGGACGGCACTTTCATGAGCAAGGCTGCCTTGGTAAACTTCCTGGCCGATCAGATCGCTGAAGCCAAGAAGGACGGCGTGCTTTTCTCCCTGCACATGAAGGCCACGATGATGAAGGTCTCGGACCCAATCATCTTCGGACATGCTGTCGAGGTGTTCTTCCAGGACTTGATCGCCAAGCACGCTGCGACTCTGAGAGAATTGGGCGTGGATTTCCGCAATGGTTTCGGTGACCTCGTCAGCAAGATCAGCAAGCTTCCCGAAGACAAGAAAGCTGAGATCGAAGCCGATATTCAGGCTGCTTATGCCAATGGCCCTGCGCTCTCCATGGTGAATAGCGACAAAGGCATCACCAATCTGCACGTGCCGAGCGATGTGATCGTGGATGCTTCCATGCCAGCGATGATCCGCGCAGGTGGCAAGGTCTGGGATGCCAAGGGGAACACGGGTGACACACTGGCTGTTATCCCCGATAGTAGCTATGCGGGTGTTTATCAGGCCGTGATCGAGTTCTGCAGAGCCAATGGCGCTCTGGATCCGAAGACCATGGGGTCTGTGCCAAACGTGGGTCTGATGGCTCAGGCTGCTGAGGAATACGGCTCCCACAACAAAACCTTCGAAATCCCTGGCAAAGGGACCGTCAAAGTCACGGATAAAGACGGCAATGTACTCTTCTCTCATGAGGTGGAGCAGGGCGATATCTGGCGTGCCTGCCAGACCAAGGACGCTCCTGTCCAGGATTGGGTGAAGCTGGCCGTTAATCGTGCTCGCGCCACGGGCGTTCCTGCCGTCTTCTGGCTGGATAAGGCCCGTGCTCACGATGCCCAGATCATTGCCAAGGTGGAGAAGTATCTCAAAGATCACGACACCAGCGGCCTGACCATCGAAATCCTGCCACCTGCTGAAGCCTGCAAATACAGCCTGGAGCGCATCGTCAAAGGCGAAGACACCATCTCAGTGACGGGCAACGTGTTGCGTGACTACCTGACCGACCTCTTCCCGATCCTGGAAGTGGGCACCAGTGCCAAGATGCTTTCCATCGTGCCTCTGATGAACGGTGGCGGCCTCTTCGAAACGGGTGCGGGCGGTTCAGCTCCGAAGCACGTGCAGCAGTTCCTGGAAGAAAACTACCTGCGCTGGGATTCCCTGGGCGAGTTCTTTGCCCTGGCCGCTTCCTTTGAGCATCTGTCTGATACCTTCAAGAACGCCAAGGCCAAAAGCCTGGCTGATACGCTGGACACGGCCACGGGTAAGTTCCTGGAGAACGATCGCTCCCCTGGCCGCAAGCTGGGCACCATCGACAACCGCGGCAGCCACTTCTACCTCGCTCTTTACTGGGCTCAGGCCCTGGCCGAGCAGACCGCCGATGCAGAACTGCAGGCAGCCTTCAAGCCCATCGCCGAAGAACTCACCGCTAACGAAGCCAAGATCGTCGAGGAACTCCTCGCTGTTCAGGGCAAAGCCGTGGATGTCGGAGGCTACTACAAGCCTTGCGATACCAAAGCCTCCGAAGCCCTGCGTCCAAGCGCGACGCTGAACGCAGCTCTCGCGAAGCTGTAAGATCGGCTGCAATCCCTTCGAAGATCCCGTCGTCTGTCCAGGCGACGGGATTTTTTGTGTGACGTGTGGAAAAGTGAGTCCGCTCTGTCCTTTGCCTCCGACTCCATTCGTCATGGCTTTGAAATGAGGTGCAGATGGCGACCTCGATCACCCTTAACTCCAAAAGAAAGACACCGCACAATGAGAGTCATGATCATTATCAAAGCAACGAAGCTCTCGGAATCCGGAGCCATGCCGAGCGAGGAGATGTTTGCAGCGATGGGTAAGTTCAATGAAGCGCTGATCGCTGCCGGAGTCATGCAGGCAGGCGACGGGCTGAAGCCGAGCAAGCACGGGAAGCGTGTGCTGTTTGTAGGCGACAAACAGGAAGTCGTGGATGGCCCTTTTCCGGTGGCGGAAAAGCTGGTCGCCGGTTTTTGGATCTGGAAGGTCGGATCCATGGACGAAGCTCTCGAATGGATGAAACGCTGTCCGCACCCGATGCCTGGAGAGGACGCCGAAGTCGAGTTGCGGCCCTTTTACGAAATGGAAGATTTCGGCGAGGAGTTGACCCCAGAACTGCGTGAGCAGGAGATTCGTCTGCAATCGGAGTTGGCGCGCCAGCAGGCTGTATAGCTCTCTCGGTAAGGAATTTGGACAAAAAGCCAGGGTGGATGCAATAAGCTGGGCTTGGGGGCCTCTTACCTTCATGGAATCCTCCCCCGACCCGCGCTTCCAGCGTTTCCGCGTCACTGGTTTGTGTCTCCTGACTTTGAGTTTATGGGGGCTCATGTCTTGTGAGACACGCCGACATACGCCTGATCCCGTGGTGGACGCCATGTCGCGAGATCGCACGGTGCAGTTGCAGATCTTTCTGGATAGTCAGCACTTCGGACCTGGGGTTGTGGATGGCTATCCAGGGGAGTTCACCAGCAAGGCGTTGTCGCTTTATCGAGAATCACAGGGATTGCCTGAAAACGTAACTCCTGAGGTGGCTTACATTCAGCCTTATACGAATTATGCGGTGAGGTCAGAAGATCTGGCGCGACTCGGGAGTATGGCATCCGAGCCTGCTGATTTAGCCCAACAAAAAAGCCTGCCTTACACCAGTTTGACGGAGTTGCTGGCGGAGAAGTTTCACACCACGATGGCCTTTCTGCGTGAGCTCAATCCTGGTCGTGATTTGAATGGTTTGCAGGCAGGGGAATGGGTGCGAGTGCCGAATATTCAACAGCCTTTCTTGGTGGATGCTTACCCGTCATCGTATCCGCGTGCATCTACGGCTGTCGCTACTCACCGGCGCGTGATTGTGGATACCCGATTGCGCATGCTCAGGGTGATGGATGGAGAGAAGTTACTGGCCGCCTTTCCGCTGACGCCAGGTTCCTCAGAACATCCGGCTCCCCTCGGGGAATGGAAGATTGCAGGTGCGGTGCCCTGGCCTTGGTATCGTTATGATGAAGGTGTCCTGAAGCGAGGGGAACGCACGGAGACTTTCTTCAATCTGCCACCCGGGCCGAATAGCCCCGTGGGAATTCTTTGGACCGGTCTCAATCGGCCTGGGGTAGGCATTCATGGCACCTCTTCACCCGAGACGATAGGTCGCTCTGGTAGTCATGGCTGCATCCGCTTAGCCAACTGGGATGCGGCGGTGTTTTACACGCTCGTCGCTAAGGGCATGCCGGTGACGATTCAGTAGCTCGTTACACTCCGAGGTGGACCTAACTAAAAGGGAATTTGCTGAATCCGGCCGGAGCCTATTCCTGCCTTGCGTAGCTGCCACCTCGCAGATAAAAGAGCCGCTTCACATTCCATCAGCACTCATGATCCAAGACACCCTGGAGAATTCCTCACGCTACGAAGCGTTGCATCCACACTTTGCCAAGGCCTTCGAATACCTTCGTGGTGTGGATGGCACTCAGGAACTCGGACGGGTGGATATCGTCGGGGATGAGGTCTTTGCCATCGTTCAGACTTACACGACGAAACCGCAGGAAAAGGCGCTGTTTGAAGCCCACAGGAAATACATTGATGTACAGTTCATTCAATCGGGTCGTGAAACCATTCTATGGGCACCTCTAACAAAGATGGCGGAAGAAACCATGGCTTACAGCGATGAGAAAGATGCCGCGCTCTGGAAGCTGGTGCCTGACATGACAGCCCTGCACATGAACCCAGGTCACTTTTCCATCCTTTACCCTGAAGATGCGCATGCTCCGTGCATTGATTGGGAAAAGCCCAGTGAGGTTTTTAAGGTAGTGGTGAAAGTGGCCGTTAACTGAGTTGATCTTCGGGGGCACGCCCGAGATCTCACTGAAAAGACGCCATCATGTGGCTGATCTCAGCGTCCACATCTTCGCCTTGTTCCAGGGTAGAATGAACGATCTGACGAAGTAGCTCAGCATATCGCTGACGCATGCGATGGATGGAGACTCGAATGGCGGATTCGGTCATGCCTAGCCTGTGGGCGATCTCCGCCTGAGGTGGTTGTTCAGTGCTGGTGATGATGTAGGGCTTGAGCGCCTCGAAGAGTTGGGTCTGATTCTTTGAGGCATACAGAGCCTCCAGAGAGGTGACCACACTCTCCATGATGGTGATGGTCCATTGGCGCTCAAAGACCTTCTCGGGATTCAGTTCGTCGATGGGCTCAGGAATGAGGCAGCGAGATTCCGCGGCTTCGCGATTGAGAGAAAGGATGATTTTGCCACCTCCACGTTTCAGTGACTCATCACGACGGTATTCGGTGTTGAGGTGGTTTTTGATGGCGGTGAGCAGATAGGACCGCAGCTTCCCCGTTTGCATATCTGCCCGTGCCAAGTCATTTCGGGTCAGAATTTTGGCGAAAAAGCCTTGGGTCAGATCCTCTGCATCATGAGGTGCGTAACCACGCGAGCGAATGAAGGCATAGACTGGAGGCCAATAAAGCTCACAGATCTCAGACAGTGCATGCTCGCGAACTTGGGGGTCTTCATGGGCGACCCGGTAGATCAATGTCCATTGGGTCGTCGGAAATGGCTTAGCCTGACTTTTCCCTTCATCCATGTCAGGGCTGGTTTAGGCGCTGTGGCGCTATTTGCCAAGCCATAAAATGCTACTCGATCGAATCGATTTTTAATAAACCGACACTGACACGCTCATCGCCTTCATGGAAGAACATGAGTGAAAAGGTAGAAGCTGGACGCCGACGGATCGCATCGAAATAGGGCTGGAACTCAGAGCGATTCCAAGCGGTGCTCCAATACCCTTCAGCGCGTTGGTGAAGCGGACGATAGCCCCCGTAAGCACTTGCCACGATCCCGGGCGCACCCACTTGGGCCTCACGCGTGCTGAGGTTGAAGCTAATGCGGCGGCCATCTTGAGCAAGGGCATCGTAGAGCCCACTGTTGCTGGAGACCAGAGACGCATACTGCCCCTGCAAAGCGGCTGCATTCTCGGGAAGCTCACCCGATGCGGCTTTGCCCCAAGTCCAAAGGCGTCCATCCGCAGTGACTGTGGAAGCGGATAGGGACGTGATGGCAATGGATTTAACATTCACGAGAGCTCCTGTTGGGGGGCGTTCCCAGGCTTCTCGCCCCATCCATTCAGGCACAGCGCTGGGGTTGTCATAACGGTTTCCCCACACACGAGCCGTGCCATCTTTGAGCAAGGCTAAGGACTGCTGACCATCTGAGAGAAGGTTGGTCACGCCGATCTTCTGGATATCCGATGGCAGGATCGTGTTGAGATCTTCCGAGCTTTCAAGGCGGGCAAAGACCTCGACGTGATTATGAGTATCAATCAGGGTGAAGACGGTGTCGATCCCTGGACAGATGTTGACAATATTTTGACGTTCGCCTCGGCCGTCGCTAGAGACGGTTTGACCATTGGCTCGAAGAGCCACCCAGCCTTTGTCATGCAGAACAACTTGGGTGAAATCGGTGATGCCTTCGGCTTTACGGAGGTCAATCGGCCTGCCTGCGCGGAGGCTGCCGAGGGAGGTTAGTTTGCCGGGTTTGGCTGTGAAGGTTGGAGTAACAAGGGGATGTTGAGCTTCGGGCTCAATCCAAAGTGCGGAACTGAGAACCTTGCCATTGAATGCCCCCGAACTCACCGAAAAAGCGCCGTCAGGCTTCAGTGGTAAATCAGACAGGTTGAGGTTTGGTTCGGAGCGGTTGCTCCGCCAAGTGCCGTCCTTGTAGCACCAGAAGCGTTGTCGTTGTTGGACCACATTAGCCGCAGCGAATTTGAGCTTGTGATCGAAGAAGACCACTTTGTGAGCCGAGGGACTTCGTGGTAGATAGAGACTCCAGACCTGCCCCGCCTCATCCAGTAGCCACAAGGTATCATCATCAGATTCGATGTTGGTGACGTGCTTGATGTTAGGCTCGGGTGCCCATGTGGTCACGCCATCCCAGCCCCAGAGGGTGACTTCACCCTTGTGATTCAGAGTGGCCGCATGGGTGGCGGTGACGGCGATGTCGATGACGTCACGCAGGGCTTTTCCCGGAGGGGGAGGCCAGCGCGGGGTATCCCACTGGGTCGGATCTTTCCAGTCGCCGATGGTTTCTTCGTATCGCTTGCCATAAGGAATGGCGGTGCCCTCCGTGGTGAGCAGGATGCCATGATCTCGGCCAAAGGTGGCATCCACGATGGCTGTCTTCAACAGCGGCTCTGGAAGAGATATCGGTAAATGCGTGGGCACGATCAGGTGGTTACTCTCATTGATGAAGGCGTAGGTTTCCAAAAGCCCTCGTACAATGCGTCGGATGCCCGTGAGATCACTCTTTCCATTCGAAGAGAGGGTTTCGCCATTGGCTCGTAGCGCGACCCATTGATGCCAGCCACCTGCCACGTCGATGTAGTCGTCATAAGGCGCAAACTTAGACAGGTCATGCGGTTGGCCGCCATAGGTCACGCCTGCTGCTCGGAGTCGGCCTGGACGGAGCGTATTCGTTGAGGCTGTCGCTAAGCGGGTAGAGAAAAGCTTCTGGTCTGAATCTTGTCTCAATGGGCCCTGAAAATACAGCCAACTACCCGTTAGGATGATGGCACCCAGGCCAAGGCCATAGATCTTTTTGAACCCACTCGGGCTGGCTTTATTTGTGGGATTGTGGGGATCTTGGCGCTGTCGCCCTGAGATGCGGGTCACATCGCTTTTGATCTCACTGGCTTGCTGGTAGCGGCGGTCGGGATTGCGCTCCATGGCGCGGAGAACCACACCATCCAGCTTCTTATCCACGGCGCTTTTCTTGGAGGGCGGCTCGAAGACACCTGCGGGCCGCTCACCTGTTAGCATCTCGTAGAAAACTACGCCTAAGGCATAGATGTCAGCTCTGTGATCCACCAGATCTGGATTTTCCCACTGCTCCGGCGCCATGTAGTGGGGGGTCCCAAGTGCCATGCCGGTTTGAGTCAGACCCGTGTGAAGATAGGGCTCATGATGGTGAGCCATTTTGGCCAGCCCAAAGTCGGCAATTTTCACCGTGCCTCTTTGATCTATGAGAATATTGGCGGGTTTGATGTCCCGGTGAGTAATCCCTTGATCATGCGCATATTGAAGAGCTTCACAGATCTGCGGCACGATAGCCAATGCCTGCGGAGCCTTCATTTCACCTGCACGGATGAGTTGGGCGAGGTCCGTGCCATCCACATATTCCATGAGGAAGTAGAAAAGGGGATCTCCACCCGTGCGAGTCTCGTCCAACTCACCGAAGTCATAAATAATGACGATGTGCGGATGGGTGAGTCGTGCCAAGACCTGCGCTTCACGTTCAAAACGGAGGGCAAAGTCCACTTCATGACCGGGCTTGTAGGTCATGATCTTCAGCGCGACTAGGCGAGCCAGACGCGGTTGTCGTGCCTTGTAAACAGCTCCCATGCCCCCAGTCCCAAGGGATTCGATGATCTCCAGGTCGGGAAAATAGCGCCGAAGGGTTTCCAGGGTCGGAATACCGGTGTGTGTGGAATCCGGTGCGTCCGCGCTTTTAGGATTCCTCTTGTCCGAAGATGCGGCGCTGTTGAGCAGGCATTTTGGACACATTCCTGCGGGGAAACTTACCGGTATGGCGGTTTCGCAGATTGGGCAGGTTCGAGGATTCTGGGCGGACATCAGCGGATCGGGAAATCAAGAGTGGCTGAGGTGACGATCAAGACATGATTTCATCCCGTATTCATGCGGCTTTGCCAATCTTTTGTTACACCTCTAAACCAGGTTGCTGACGAGACTTTGTAACACCCGGCCTTGATCTGCGTTACCACCCATCCCTGACTCACCTTTGCTTTTCAGGATTGTTAGCACCATGAAACATCTCGCTCTCTTTTTGTCCTTGGCTGCGGCTGCATGCCTTCACGCGGCTCAACCCAATGTGATGGTTTTTTTAGTCGATGACATGGGCGTCATGGATACCTCCCTGCCATTCCTCACGGATGCTGAAGGAAAGCCCCAGCGCTACCCGCTGAATGGCTGGTATCGTACGCCGAATATGGAGCGATTGGCTGAACGTGGGATTCGGTTTAACCAATTTTGCGCCATGAGTGTGTGTTCGCCGACGCGCATTTCCATCATGACGGGGCAAAATGCCGCCCGACATCACACCACGAATTGGATCAACCCCGATAGAGACAATGCAGGCCCTCAAGGACCGCCTGAGTGGAATTGGAAAGGCTTGAAAACGGGTGACGTGACGCTTCCTGCCCTGATGAAGGCCAAGGGTTATAAGACCATCCACGTGGGGAAAGGCCATTTTGGTCCCAGGGATTCGGATGGTGCTGATCCGCTGAATATCGGATTTGATGTGAATGTGGCAGGGGGGCCGATCGGTGCGCCGGCCAGCTATTATGGCACGGAAGGCTTTGGCTGGCTGAAAGTGAATAAAGCTAAGGCTAAAGGTAACGGTGACAAGAAAGGTAATGCGGTGCCTGGATTAGAGAAATACCACGGTCAGGACATCTTTTTGAGCGAAGCCTTAACTCTGGAAGCCAAGGCTCAGGTGGCTGAAGCGGTGAAGGAGGAGAAGCCCTTTTTCCTTTATTTTGCCCATTATGCGGTGCATGCCCCCTTCAATTCCGATCCCCGGTTTGCTGAGCATTACAAAAACTCGGATAAGTCCGAGCAAGCCCAGGCCTTCGCTACCCTGGTCGAAGGAATGGATAAGTCCCTCGGCGACATGATGGACCACCTCGAAAAACTGGGCATCGCAGAGAATACCCTGATCCTCTTCCTTGGAGATAATGGATCGGATGCGCCTTTAGGCGACCAGCACGCTGTGGCCTGTGCCGCGCCGCTGCGGGGTAAAAAAGGCTCCCATTATGAGGGCGGCATGCGGGTCCCATTCATCGCAGCTTGGGCGAAACCGGATGCGAGCCAATCGTGCCAGAAGCAGTTGCCGATCAAGGGCAATGGAATCCAGGATCAACAGGCAGCGGTGATTGACATATTTCCCACCGTTTTGAAGCTCGCGGGGCAGGAAATCCCCGCTAGCTACACCGTCGACGGTCGTTCTTTGGATCAGCTTCTGACGGGTGCCCATGACGACTCAAGGCCGGAAGCGTTTTTGATGCACTACCCTCACTCCCCACACCGAACAGACTATTTTACGTCCTACCGGGAAGGCGAGTGGAAGGTGGTTTATCATTATTTCCCCACCGAAGTTTCAGAGGGTTCTCATTATCAGCTGTTCCATTTGAGCGAAGACCCCTTTGAACAAAAGAATCTGGCCGCGGCTGAACCACAGGTACTGAAGCGGATGATGCTGTCCTTGGATGAGGCTCTGATCAAACACCAGGCTTTGTTTCCTTTGGAAAAAGGTACGATGACTCCGCTCAAACCCGTCATTCCCTGACCCAGGGAGTGGCGAAAAAGGGCGTTTGTGGGGTATTTGAAGCGGTTTTTTGCGAAAAAAATGGCTGAGATGGGACGCGATCTTCCATCTCAGTTAAATAATCCTTTGCACCCCGCCAAACCCCGCTACCTTGCGCGCCCTTTTCCCCGACCAAATGGAATCTGAACCGCCAAAAAATATTCTGCGCCTCGGCCTGCCAAGTGGCAGTCTGCAGGAGCCGACGCTTGAGCTCTTCAAGCGGGCGGGGTTCAACATCGTTGTTTCCTCCCGCTCCTATCGTCCTGCCGTGGATGATCCTGAACTGGAACTGCGCCTGCTGCGCGCTCAAGAAATGGGCCGATATGTCGATCATGGATTCCTCGACTGCGGAATCACAGGCAAAGACTGGATCGAGGAAAACAAAGCCGTCGTTGAAGTCTTGGCTGAGTTTAACTACAGCCGCGCAACTAAGCAGCCCACTCGCTGGGTACTCGTCGTTCCAGAGAATTCCCCCATTCAGTCCGTCAAAGACTTGGAAGGTAAGCGGATCGCTACGGAGGCCGTTGGTCTTACGCAGGAGTATCTGAAGAAAAACGGAGTGAAGGCTGAGGTGGAATTCAGTTGGGGTGCCACCGAAGTGAAGGTGCCTGAACTGGTGGATGCCATCGTGGATATCACCGAAACCGGGAGTTCCCTGCGGGCCAATAAGCTGCGCATTGTGGATACGCTCACGGTCAGCTATCCGCAGTTTGTTTCCAGTAAGGCCGCTTACCAGGATGAATGGAAGCGGAAGAAAATGGAGACTCTGGTGATGCTGCTTCGCGGCGCACTTGAGGCTCGCGAAAAAGTCGGACTCAAAATGAACGTGCCCGCCTCTGTGCTGGCTGAAGTTTTGAAGGTGCTCCCTTCGGAGCGCTCACCTACCATTTCCCAGCTCGCCAACACGGACTGGGTTGCCGTTGAGACGGTGATTGCGGAAACCGTCGTGCGGGAGATCATCCCGCAACTCAAATCTCTCGGTGCCGAGGGCATCGTGGAATACCCGCTGAACAAAGTCATCCCTTAAGGGATACCACAAGAAAACAGGAGAACACAGACATGGGATCGCTGAAAAAGCGCAGAAAGACTAAAATCAATAAGCACAAGCGTAAGAAGCGCATGCGTGCGAACCGCCACAAGAAGCGTTTGCGCTATAAGTCCTAAGCGCTAACCTCGGTCACATGATGTGCCTCCGTTTCGCGAAGAGAACTGTTCGATTCGCTAACGGGGGTGCCATGTCTGGCGGTTTTTACCCGCTTCGAGTCTGCCTGCTCGGCCTAATGTTGCCCCTCTGTGGAGGTGCACGTCAGTCCATGGAGCAGGCGGATTTGTCTTTTCCACCCCTTTCAAGCCCGCAGGCGTTCCAGCTCCAGCCGGGAGGTGAGCGTGTGGCGGCGGCTCTGGCGCATTATTCCAGTGCGCTTCAGTTTGAAAATACCGGAAAGCTTCGGGAGGCCTTGGATCATTATCTGGCGGCCCTGGCTGTTGATCCAGCCAATCCTGATTTAGCCATGCATACGGCTGAGTTGGCGTATAGCTTCCGTGGACGCCAAGAGGCCTTGGTGATTCTACAAAAAGCCGTAGAAATCAGCCCGGGTATCCCGGAGCCCTATCTCAATCTGGCGCGTTTTTGTGCAACTTACGCCCCCGACGATCCTTTCGAGAATGATCGAGCTCGTCAGACCCTGGAAACAGCGCTGCAAAAGTTTCCCCAAAATGCTCAGGTTTACGGCTTTGCTGCCGTGACCTATCTCACGCAGGGCGACCGTGATGCCGCCATGGCCATTCTGGACAAGGCATTGGGTCAGACGGTCTCCAAGGCAGATTTTTGGCTCACTTTAGGGCGAGCGGCTCAGCAGGTTTGGCCTTTGGGGCAGACGGAGATGCGTGAAGAACACGCTAAGCGGGTCAATGCTTTCTATGCAAAGGCGCTGAGAAGTGCTCCAGGCGTAAAAAATGAAGCTGTTCAGATGGAGGTGGCTCAATACTACCTTCTGAGCAACCAACTGGAGGAAGCTAGAGCCCTGTGTGAAAAGATGGTGGCTCAAAACGGTAATCTCCAGGCCCGCAAGCTCCTCTATCGGTTGCACGATGCTTTCGGTGATAAAGACAAAGCATTGGCTGAACTCGAAGCCGTGGTGCAGACCGATCCGCATGATGTCGAGCAGTTACGCCTGTTGGCTAGCGCTTATGAGGCACGAGATCAGTTTGACAAGGCCTCGACCTATTATGAAGCCGCCATTCAGCTCGGGGGAGGAGAAGGGGATGATTACCTTTATCTCGGGGAGTTGATGCTGCGCGCCCAACTCTTTGAAAAAGTGGTGCAGTTGTCTCAGCGCAGCATCAAGCTTTTCCCTGACCAAGCCATGTTTCATGTGCAGGCGGCCTTAGCGCTACGTTCCCTTCAGCAATGGGACAAGGCGATACAATCCTTCGAGAAGGCTGATAGCCTCGCTTCCAACAGCCAGGGCGAGCTCATCAATCATCGCTTCTACTTTCAGTATGGCATGACTCTCGAGCGCGGAGGCCGTCACGAAGACGCGGGCAAGATCTTTGAGAAATCCATCACGTTGACGCCCAAAGATGATGTCGAAGCCGCGGCCAATACGATGAACTATCTCGGCTACATGTGGCTGGAGCTGGACCGTCATCTGGAAAAAGCAGGCGAGTTGATTCGGCATGCCAATGACCTCATGCCTGATAATCCTGCGTATGTGGATAGTCTTGGCTGGTGGCTTTACAAGACAGGTCAATATCCACGTGCTTTGACGGAGTTGCAGCGGGCAGTGGGATTGATCAAAGAACTCCAGCCTGAGGATGCTGAAATCATTGAACACATCGGCCAAGTGTATCTGAAAATGCATGAGCCGACCAAGGCACGTGAATACTTTGAAAAAGCCCGTGATCTTCAGCCTGCTGATGAAAAAGTACGCTCTCGAATTGAGGACGGCCTCAAAGCGACTGAGTGATCGTTGCCAGATGGGCAGGTCCGCTTTATCGGTTAACCGCGATCTTTCCTGAAGCCATGCCGATCTACGAGTTTTACTGCCCGGAAAACCACACGGTGTATCAGTTTTTGGCCCGCAGCTTAGCTTATCGCAGCAAGGTGCCCAAGTGTCCTGACAACCCGGCGTTTCAGATGGTGAAGCAAGTCTCTCGCTTCGCCATTGTCGGCAATGCCCAGGAGGCAACTGAGGGGGACCCCTTTGCAGGCCTAGATGATGCCAAGATGGATGCCCTGATGGCGGATATGGAGGTTGAAATGGGAGTGCTTGATGCCGAGAATCCCGATCCTAAGCAGCTTGGGCATTTCATGAGAAAAATGACGGATATCATGGGTGATAAAACACCTTCAGAACTCCGTGAAATGGTGAAGCGGCTCGAGGCGGGTGAAGACCCTGAAAAACTGGAGGCCACCTTCGGAGACATGGCTGGAGCCGAGGGGGATGTACTCTTTGCACAGGTGAAAAAGATCATGTCAGGCAATCGCCAGCCAGTCCGCAATCCCACGCTCTACGAAATGAGTGAATGGACATAATGAGTCTGTCTTCGACTTAAAAGACCTCTCCTGTCACAATACCCTGCCAAGCTTGACCCAAGCATTGAATGACATCGGTGGGCAGGGTGCTTTCCTGGGCCTGCGAAAGGGCATGAATCTCTGCCGCTCTACCACACAACCAAGCGCCCAGCGCTGCCGTGTGATAGGTGGTTAGGCCCTGTCCCAGCAGGGCGGCGCAAACACCCGTCAGCACATCCCCCATACCTCCCGTGGCCATGCCTGGATGACCTGTGGTGTTGAACCGTGTGTGTTCGCCGGCATGGGCGATGACGGTGCGAGAACCTTTCAGAAGCAGGGTTTGCTGAAGGTGGGCTTGAGCCCAAGTTTCGGCTTGGTCAGCGCGGCTGAGAACGCCGCCCTCAGGCATGAGCCGAGCCATTTCTCCTGGATGCGGGGTTAACAGGCACGGCGCTTGGACCTTGGAAAGAATCTCCGGATGAGAGGCCAACGCTGTCAGCGCATCCGCATCCAGCAGCATCGGCACCGTGCTCTGCTGAATCACGTCCAGATATTCGTCCTGATAGGTCAGGCCTAGCCCAGGGCCGATGGCTAGGGCATCAAAACGTAGGTCCAGTGCTTCCCGATAGTCTTTCACCGGTTTGACCATCACTTCCGCAGGCACACGTTGAGCGAGGATGTCATAAGCATCAGGTTTCACCAGCAATGTTACCAGCCCGGCTCCTGCTCTGAGTGCTGCGTGGCAGGCAAGTTGAGCCGCCCCGAAATAACCTCGAGAACCTGCCATGATGCCCACGCGCCCCGCTTGGCCTTTATGCATATCAAAGGCCCGACGTGGCAGCCAGGGCCTCAATTGTGAAGGCGTAATCAGGTCTGAGCTGTCTAAAGATTCGCCTTCAGCAAAAGCCACAAGCGAAGGTAGAGGGACCAGAGCGAGCCGCCCTACATGCCGAATGGCTGAGTCTGCCAAGAGACCCAGCTTGGGCACGGCGATCGTGGCCGTGATATCAGCCATAACACAGTCCGCTTCAGGAATCCCTGCATCGCCATCGAGCCCCGAAGGGATGTCTATCGCGACGGTTTGTGCACCTGATCGTGGGCGTAGCGAGTTCATCTCGGCGGCCAGTTCACGCAGTCTGGGGCGAAGAGGCCCTCGGGCTCCGATGCCTACCAGACCATCCAATAGCACGATGGGTGTCCTGCTCATTGCCGTGGGCGCAGATTCCAGGACCTCGGCACGCCCTAAGCTCCGCCAGTGCTTCTTCGGCAAAGGCTTCATCTCATCCAGGGGGACACTGGCCCGGATCTTTACGTCCCAGCCATCGCCCTGCAATTCACGCGCGGCCACCAGTGCGTCACCGGCATTGTTGCCAGAGCCTAGATAGAGGATCAAAGTGCCGGCCGCGGGAAAAAACTGGTGCACAACCCTGGCAATGCCCTGCCCGGCTTGCTCCATAAGGTCAGCAGCATCAAGGCCAGAGGCAAAAGCTCGGCTCTCCATCTCCTGCATCTGGCGGCAAGTCACCAGCATGGCGGTCGTTGAAAAAGTTATTTGGCCTTGCGGTAGGCGACAATCCCCTGGGCGATGCCCTCGGCAATTTTAGAGCGAAATTCTCCAGTCATCATGCGAGCTCGTTCCGTGGGATTGCTAACGAAGCCACATTCCACCAGCACTGCGGGATTGCGCTCAGTTTTTCGGATGACATGGAAACTGGCGTGTTTGACGCCCCGATTGCTCATGTGGGTGCGCTGCACCAGATAGGCCTGGATATAAGCGGCCAGCGTGTAGCCTTTGGAATGGTGGTAGAACGTTTCCACGCCACTTCCACTGCCTCCTCGGTTATAATTGTAATGAATGCTGACGAAGATCGCATTGCCGTAGCGATTCCCGGCTGCGGAGCGGTCTTGTAGCGGAATAAAGACGTCACGGCTCCGAGTCATGATGACCTTCAGACCAGCTTTTCTCAGAAGCTGCTCCACCCGGCGTGCTGTATCCAAGGCCAAATGCTTTTCATAGACATAACCGATGGCGGCTCCGCGGTCGAAATCACCATGACCCGGATCGAGAATCACCGTATCGAAGGCTTGAACCAGTGGTGCCAGAAGGAAAGCCGCACCCAGGATGAGCTTGAGAAGAAAGGACCGGGGGGAAAAAACATTCATGCAGAAATGGGAAAGCAAACTGAAAGGGATTCGCAGCAGACGCGAATGACACGCTAGAAAAGAACGGGCGGGCCATTTCTAACGTGATCAGTAAGCCCGTTTCCGAGGAACCGGTCAAGCAGTTTGGCTTGTCAGAAAAGAGGCAAATTCCGTGCCATGGACTAGCTTCTCATTGGAGCGCTTCCTACGGTGTAAAAAAAGACTCTGGAGTCTGCAATCCAAAGTGGGAGGGATTTGCCGTCAATTCTCATCCAGACCGGCCTCATGACAGGCCAGAATGAACTCGGCGGCAGACCACGCCTGATAGGCTTTCCCCATGGGGTTGCCAGTGCGTGCGTGGGCCCATTCATTGAACTCCCACTCGCCTTGCACGCCACGCTGGTTCAGGCGCGCCAGTTTCAGGAGTTCTTGCAGGGCCAGGGGGCGCATTCCAAGACGGACGATGAATTGCACCCACTTGGCCCCGATGAATGGCCAAATGCCCCCGTTGTGGTAGTGGTTGGGTAGATTCAGCAGATTGACGGCGTAGTAGGGCTTCCAGTCGGGATCGCCTGGCGCTACCACGGGATAGAGATTGGTCACTGGGAACGGTTCATTCACCCCGACCCCCCACATGAAACGGAAGGCATGGCGGGCACGTTCTACATCGAGGACGTTGAATAGGAAGGCCAGGATGTTGCCATAGACATCGCAGCGCCAGTTGAAGTCGAAGGGGGTAACTTGGGCCAACAGATAGGCGGTGTCTCCCAGGCTAAACTGCATGTCGGCAAAGGTGCGCGTGCTATTGGGGCTCAGGGCAGTAGTCGGCCAGAATCTCTGGAGGATGGCCATCTTGATGCTCTGTGACCAGCGCAGGTATTCCCCAGCGCGTTTGCTTTGCCCCAAGGACTCTAGCAGGCGGCCAAAGGCGATGTTGGCGCGATACCAGATGATCTGATCCACCAAGACGTTGTAAGACCGTCCAAACAGATCGGTCCAATCACCTGCTTCGGGGATCTCGAGAAGGGCATCGTAGTTTGAATCATGGGCGGTCAGCCAGTCCATGGCACGCTGCAGGATGGGCAAGTGCTCGCGGATGAAGGAGGTCTCACGGGTGACGCGATAGTATTCATAAGCCGCGATGATGACCCATAACCCGCCATCGATGGAGCAGATGCCGCCGACGCCTGAGTAGTCCGGCGCACCGTCGGCGATTCGCACGTTGGCGGGGATTTGACCGTGCGGGGAGGCTTGAGAAAGAAGCGTGCGCAGAGTCTGCCGCTGGCAGTTACGGATGTCAGGATCATCAAGGCTCAATGAGGCGATGATGGTGATGGCCCCATCGCGGGCCCAGACGCTGCGATAGTTGGCATCCGTGCCGCGAGTCTCGTTGTCATCCAGCGAACAGGCCGAGAAACCCATGGGCGTAATATTCTTCTTCAGCGCGGCGATGGCTTTCTGGTAGGCGGTCTGAAGATAGGCACGATCTTCCGGCGTCAGTGCCTCCGGAGATGCTTCATTGAGCAGTTGGCGGATCTCTGGCTCGAAGTGTCGATGCCGGGGTTCATGGGTCGCTTCGAGCGAGCAGACATTCGGAATGACGCCATAATGGAACAGGCCTTCCAGCACTCCATCGGCACAGATGCGTTGGGCACGGAAGCATTCCTGGCCGAGCGTTGCCTCCACCAACTCGGGTTGGGCATTTTCGACCACGATGCCTCGCACACCGGGAATCTGAAACATGGCACTGTCATTTCCCGAGTCACCGGCGACGAGGGCCTCATGGCCTGCCAGTGCTAGATGCCTCAGCAGCCATTCCAGAGCATTGCCCTTGTTGGCGTATTTGGGCAGGATATCCAAGTCACGACTGCTGGAGTAAACGACGACGACTTCCAGACCGGCATCCACCAGATTTTTCTCCAGGAGGGTGATCTGCTCTACGGGAGCCTGATGAAGATACCAGCTGGACTTGAAGGCATTTTGAAACTGGCCGGGTTGGCGCACGGCGTTGGTGATGCCGAGCACAACCTGCTCTGCCCGCTCGCGGTCCCAGTTCTCGCTCATGATTTCGGCAAACTCCCGCATCACGCTACGCTTCTGCATATCGTAAATGGTGGTGCCGACACCGCAGATGAGATATTGAGGGAGCGGGAGGTCAGAGCGCTGAATGGTGCGCAGAGCGTCCTGAAGCAGACGCCCGGTATTGTAAACCAAAACCGGTCGGGTGGCTTCGGGAATGGTCTCCCAAATCTGTTTGAAAAGCAGGGTGGAATCCGGCTTGCCGAGAAGAGTGCCATCGAGATCGGCACAAAAAAGCTTGATGGTCGAAGTCATAGCAAAGGGGGCCTAGTAAATCGAAGGGTAGGTGCGGCTTTAAATCTCCACGTTCTGTCGCCACATCGTGCTGCTCCAGTCTGCTGTTTCCGGGGCAGCAACATCCGTGTGCAGCCGGTCCTCCACCGCTCTCAGCAGCTGCTGGGCGATGCCGCTCCAGGCAAAGAGGGCACGGACTCGCATGCTGCCTTGATGTGACAGGCGTGAGCGCAATCGCTGATACTTCAATGCCTGTAGGAGGCTGATGCCAAACTCCTGAATGTCTTCCGTATCCGTGTAGAGAGCATGCACACCGAAATCGAGAGCACGATACAGTCCACCTCGGGTGGTAACGACTGTGGGGGTGCCGCAAGCCAGTGCCTCAATGGCGGTCATGCCGAAGGGCTCATAGCGGCTGGACAAAGCAAAAACATCCGCCGCACGGTAATAATCGGCCATTTGCTCGTCAGGAAGCGAGTCGGAGATAATGACCTTGGTTTCCAAGTGATGCTCACGCACCAGTTCATGCAGTTCCTCCAGCATACGTGAGTCACCCGGGTCTGATGACTGCATGCTCACCGCTAGACGTAATTTGGCTTCGGGGAGGCGCTCAGCGACGATGGCAAAGGCTTTGATTAGCAGGTCAAAACCCTTGTTGCGCGCCAGCCTACCAATGGATGCGATCACCGGACCATGATAGCCAAACTCAGTCCGCATACCTTGCCGCGAGGCCTCGCTGACAGGGAAGAAGCGATTGTCATCATAGCCGGGAGGGATCATGCGGATTTTACCCGTCGGCACTCCGTAATCGGCTGCGATGAAGTCGGATTGCGGCGGTGTCGTAGCGATCACCATGTCACATTCCTGAAAGAGCCTCTGCTCATGATGCACCCGTGCGCTAAAATTGAATTGGGCCTCCAATTTCTGTTTGTCTTCAGGAGCGGCATCTTCCATCTGACGCTTTTTCCAGGAGCCTAAAGAATGTGGTGTGTGCAGATGAGGAATGTTCAGGGCATTGGCCAGGGATTGACCTGCTAGGCCCGCATCCCAGTAATGGCTATTGATGAAATAGTAAGCAAGGCCCTGCTTCTTGATCAGGCGCAGGGCGTTCTCCACCCACTCTGGGATATTTCGGTAGAGCTGTTCCTTGGGGATGAAATCCTTTCCGCCACATGGCACGCGCAGGATGTTCACATTCTCATCCACCACCTCGGATTCCGGCTGCTTATCGAATCGCCGGGTCCAAATATCCACCTTGTAACCGAGCCTAGCCAATTGTTTGGACAGTTCGATCACGAAAACCACCTGGCCTCCGGTGTCTGGAGCGCCCAGAGGAGGGGAGGCTGCCACGTAACCGTGGGTGGAGATCATGGCGATCCGGCGGCGCTGCCGACGGCGTGGAGAGGGGGGGAGTTTTGCTGTGAGGGTGCTCATTCTAGAAAGCTGAGGTCACACCGCACGAAGCCTGATGGCGACCTTTTGAAGGTCCAGGCTCTCGCAAACGCGGCTCTCTTTTTGCTACGGACGGGATCTTGAATGGCCAACTGAAAATGCCTTTTCCGGGTATCAGTTTTCCGTATCTTTATTCATGTTGAACCCGAGCCTTTATTAGCATGCAAGCCAATTACTTACATCCTCTGGCTCCACGGTAAGTAACTGCAAAAGATAGGCACACAGCCGCTGTGAGAATGGTTTCGCCTAACCAAAATTGATTCCAGTTTGTCTGCCCGGAGACGGTGCAAAAGCTATGCCACCAACCACCTCCGAGGTAGCCGATGAGGTTGCCGACGCCGCTCATCAATAGATAGAGCAAGGCTTGTGATCGAGCCCGCAAGCGATGCTCGATGCGGTCCTCCAAATAGATCTGCGTCGTGATGAAATACAGCGTATAAGCGAAGCCATGAAGCGAAGTGCCCAGAAGCACCCAACTTTGAGTGTTCAAAGCGTTCAGGCCGTAACGAAAAGTGCAGATGGCAATGCCGGCTAGGAAGACCCACTTGAGACGAAATCGAGCCAGTACGCCTGCCAGCAGTAGCATCGTCAGGATTTCGGAGACTTGGGCCAGCGAGATAGCCGCCGAGATATTTTCGACGCCGAGATCCCGCAGATGCTTGGCTGTATAAGGATAGAATGCTGCCAGCGGGATGCTGTAGAGTGCTGCGGTGATGAAGACGACTCGGTGATCTCGGTGCTTGAGGATATCCAGCGCATCAAGTCCTAGAATCTGCTTGAAGCTGCGTTTCTCCTGGACATCGCCAGGCTGAATCACCGGGAGCATCCAGGACAGGCCCATGACAAGCAGCCAGAACATCGAGGCCGCATAACCGGCCGTCAAAGAAGCATCCGCATGCAGCACCAGACTCACAATCCAGCAGCCCGCCATCCACCCCAGGGTTGCACAGGCTCTCAAAGGGCCGAATTGTTTAGTGGGCGTATGAAGCTGAGAGAAAATAATGCTGTTGGCAATGCTCCATACGGGAGTCGCCACAAGGGCCTGAATCTGGGCGCAGAGCAGCACCATGCCATCACTCCAGCCCTTGGCGAGTGAGAGGCACGTCAAGCCGAGGGTTGCAGAAGTGGCCAATGCCAGCCAGCGAAGCAACAGAGTCGGGGAGGTCTTTTGATCTGCTAAAGCTCCGACAAAAAGCGGGGCGATGAAGGCAGCAATCGCCGTCGTCGCCAATACCCAAGGCACCAGATGTCCCTTCCCATAAGCCGTGTAGATATTGGCTAGCGGCACGTTCCACATGCCCATGGGTAAACAGGTGCAAAAGAAGAGCAGCGCAAGGGTTAAACGGCTGGCAGGGCGGGTGGTCACAAATCGAAAGCGAGTGATTCAGTAATCGCGATTTTGGTGACTTGGCAAGGCTAGCCTGAATAAACCATTTCTACTACCGAAGCGAATTCTACACTGATGGCAGTTTGATGAAGCGCTTGGTAATATGCATGTGACCTGGTTCCGACAGACCCAACTTTCAACGACTCTGGCACCACTACTTCGATCCCCTTTTGCTTGACCTACCCGCAGGGAAAAATTCCAAAGAGGCCGCTTCAAGGCACGCGGAATGACTTAGCCGTCGAAAAGGCTCAGGTGCAGAAGCTCTCGAAGACGACTTTGATCAACCGCGGAGGTTTTGGCGACGAAGCCGCGAGCGTGGGCGAAGTGGACGTCGGGCTGGGTGCTGATGCGGGTGAAGTCGTAGAGGGGGGAGTCGTTGTGGCGGGTGAGGCCGTAACCGGCCCCTCGGCGGTCGGGATAGACGAGGGCTGCGACGGTGTCGCTCTTGCCGATGCTTTCCAAATAACGACCGATGCCGGCAGAGGGATCGTCGGGCAGGGGATCGGTGCGGGGAAGGAAGAGGACTTTGAGATCGCTGCCCGGGAGCGACCAGAAAGTGGCGTTTTGGGCGATGAAGTCGAGCCGGCTGCGGAGATCGCGCAGGTAATCGAGGAGGTCTTGGCCGATGTAGGTGAGGATTTCCCAGAGGGGCTCGCCGGGCTGGAGGAGACGGGCTTGAGCGAAACGGCGGAGGAGAGTGATGTCGATGGGGGAGGAGAGGCGGCTGAGGGCATCGCGGCCGATACCGAGCCACTTGGCGGTGGTGTTGGGGCCGCGGGTATCGAACCACTCGGCGGGCTCCAGCCAATCGCAGAACTGGCGGGCGTCTTCATAGACGCCGAGATGCTGGAGCACGAGGCTGAGGGCGCAGATGGGCGGGTGATCGGCGGGGAACTGATGGTGATCGAAGTTATGCCGCTCCGGGGCATGCTCACCGCCTACATCGACGACAGCGATAGTGGGATCGGCCAGATCGGCTTCGGTCGGCTCGCGTCGCTCAATGGGCACTCGGTGGACGGCGGTCAGGAGACTACAGGCAAGAAGTTCGTCTTTGTGACTGCCACCGGGGTGCGTGAGGATGCGAGTGAGGGAAACGGACATGAAGAAAGGGGAAGCAAAGCGGAAATGAGGGCATGGGAAAGCTGAAAATTTTAAGTTCGTTGAGGTATTGGCTCGGAATGCGGTCACTTTATCTGTAGTCACAGGGTGAACAAATCGTCACACGGATGGTCTTGCGGGAACCGGTAATCTGGATGGAGCAGAGGCTGTGACCGACCTGCTCCTCATTGATACCATTGGACCCTTTTTCCGCGGCTATGATCGCCGTGTGATCAACTGGTCGAAAATCCCTTGGGATTATGCGGGGAGGCAAGGAGGCGCATGGTGGGAGACGGTGTGCCGGGAACTGAATGTGATTGCACGGCAGGCAGTGAGTTGGGGATTCAATGCGGCGTCTATCGATGATGTGGCGCATTTGGCCGACCATGCCTGGATCGAGCCCGAGGTGAGGCGGCGTATCGCTCGTTATCGCTCGGAAATGCGGAATTGCTTTCAAGTGTTGGCCCGGGCCGGACTGGCGGTGCATGTGACGATGGATGTCTTCTCCGCGACGCCGGGACTGCTGAAGAGGTTAGCTCTGGAGCAGATGAAAGTGAATGACTATCTGGTCGGGCTGCTGGATCAGTTCCTGATGGATTTTCCTGATGTGGCGGGTGTGATCGTGCGTATCGGCGAGTCTGATGGAAAGGACGTGCATGATGATTTCCGCAGTCAGCTCGTGATCAAAACTCCAGCCGATGCTCGGGAGATGTTGCAAAGTTTGTTACCCGTTTTTGAAAAGCATGGGAAGCGTTTGATCTTCCGCACCTGGACGGTGGGGGCGTATCCGATTGGAGATCTGATGTGGCATCGGGATACCTTCGCGGAAACCTTCAAGGGAATCACCAGCCCGAACCTAGTGGTCTCCATGAAGTATGGGGAGACGGACTTCTTCCGCTATTTACCTCTGAACCGAAACTTCTTCCGAACGCCGCTGGCCAAGATTGTCGAACTGCAAACTCGCCGTGAGTATGAAGGCTGTGGAGAGTATCCCAGCTTCGTCGGTTGGTTGTATGAGCGTTATGCTCGGGAGCTGAAACAGGCTCAGAATGTGATTGGCTGTATGGTGTGGTGTCAAACCGGAGGCTGGGTGCCATTTCGCCGTTTGGCGTTCATTGATCCTGAGGCCCTGTGGAACGATCTCAATACCTACGTCACGATCCGCGTGGTGAAGGAAGGGGTTTTGGTCGAGGATGCGGTGAGATCTTTTGCCAAGGAGCGTCGCCTCGGTGATGCGGATGCGCTGCTGGAACTGCTGCGGCTCTCCGACGAATGTGTACGTGAGCTCTTGTATGTGGAGGAGTTTGCTCAGCAGAAGTTGTTCTTCCGACGAGTACGTATCCCGCCGGTGCTGACGGTTTATTGGGGAAACATTTTTGTCAGTCACAGCATTCGCAAACTGTTGCGTTACTTTGTGCGGGATGCGGATGGTGCCCTGCGCAGTGCTCAGCGCTGCATGGATAATCTGGCCCGAATGAAAGGTCTGGCTGAGCGAGCTGGTGTGCCTGTGGCGGATATCGACTACATGCACGATACCTTCCAGCTGCTGGCGTTGGCGCGGGAATACTACTTTGCCGATGACGCCGTGGAGATCGAGGAGCGCATTGCCGCGGCGAAACAAGCCTACAAAGCCAAATACAATAAGCGAGGACTGCGAGCACGTTATCGGGTCAAGACGGACTTTAAACCACTGCTGCTGAATCCGCGGCATCTGGGTTGGGCGGTGCAGTTTCTCATGCGTCGGCAGCGCGGCTATCGCATGGTGGATCGGCTGATCATTCTGAGTGCGTTGTCTTTGATCTATCGTGTGATTGCTGCTCGACGTCCACATTGGATCCCCGGATTCGCCTCTAAGAGCGCCATGGGCGTGGATGTGGTGTTTCGATGAATGGCGAGCGGGATTGAAAAAGCACCAATAAAAGGGCAGGTGATGCGTTGAAGAGTGAATCTCTTCATGAAAGCTTGGCTATGTACACTGACCCTCTTTTGCGCCTCACTTCACGCGGTGACCGTCGACGAGGCGCTGGTCGTTGATAAAGCTTGGAATAACAAAATATATCGGGATGAAATCAGGCCGGTATGGCTATCTGAGCAGCAGTTTTGGTATCGTGTAAGAACCGGCCCTCAGGCGACTGAGGTCGTCCTCATTGATGCGACCACGGGAAAGCGGAAGGTCGGAGCGGACTTGGCTTCGCTGGGCATTCCCACGGTGCTGACCGTCAAGACCAGTCTGAGTGATGAGGCACCCCAATCTTCGCGCAATGGACCGGCCACCCGAATCACCTTCCGCAATCAATGGAAGGATCCCGTCCAGCTCTTCTGGATCGACACCACAGGCCGCGCCAAGGACTACGGGCTGATTAAACCGGGAGACGCCCTCAGTCAGAACACCTCGGTCGGACATGTTTGGAGACTCGATGACCCCAAGCAGAACTTGGTGGCGGTGGTGGTGTCAAAAACTCAGGAACTGGATGTACTGATCGATGGCTACTCGCGCGTGGCGGAGGAAATCAATGCGAGAGGGAAATCCGGGGTCGGCCGAGCGCCATCTCCAGATGGTCGTTGGCTGGCTGAGGTGAAGTCAGATCAATTGCAGGTGACTGAGATCGCCACGGGTAAGACTGACACCGTGGCGACTCCTGCAGACATCACTAAGCCCGTCATTGAAGGCATTCATTGGGCACCCGATTCCGCCAAGTTCGCGGTGTGTGTCGCGGAACGCGTGTCAAAACGGCAGATCACCTTGGTCAGCCCTCACTCGGGGAATACGGAGAAGCCGAAGACGAAAGTCATCGATTACGTCAAGCCGGGAGATGAGCTCCCCAAGCCGCAACCCTGGATTGTGCATGTCGGCAACGGAACGCCTCAGGTGGTTCAAGTGGATCGGACTCTGTTTCCGAATCCCTTCATTCAGAAACATCACTTTGATTTCCGCTGGACGCCGGATAGTCAGGAAGTCAGTTTTGATTACAACCAACGCGGCCACCAACTCTACCAGATCTTGAGTATTCAGGCCCGAACTGGCGCGGTGAGAGTGGTGGTCCAGGAGAAGAGCCCGACCTTCATCGATTACACCCAGAAGACATGGCGTCACTGGCTCGCTACGGGAGAGCTTATCTGGATGAGTGAACGCACGGGATGGTGTCACCTGGATCTTTATGATGCTCGCATGGGGCGTCCGAAGAATCCCATCACTCAAGGGGCCTGGGTGGTGCGTGAGGTGCTGCATGTGGATGAAACGAAGCGCCAGATCTGGTTCATGATGGCAGGCGGCCGTGCCAATGAAGCCCCTTATCATCAACACCTGTGTCGTGTGAATCTGGACGGCAAAGGATTGACCCTCCTGACATCGGCCGATGGTAACCATCGCATTCAGTTTTCCCCGGATCACAGCTATTTCCTCGATACCTGGTCCCGGGTCAATTCACCGCCGGTCACAGAATTACGCCGCAGCACGGATGGGGCTCTGATTTGCGTTTTGGAAAAAGCTGATATCTCCGCATTGCTCAGCACCGGCTGGCAGATGCCGGACCGCTTTTCCGCACCTGGACGTGATGGCCAGACGATCATTCATGGCGTCATCTTTAAGCCCTCACACTTTGACCCCGCCAAAAGCTATCCGGTGGTCGAGCAGGTCTATGCGGGTCCTCATGGTTCTTTTGCTCCTCATGAGTTCGGTGTCTTTGGTCGTCAAAAGCAGATGGCCGAGATGGGATTCATCGTCGTGCAGTCAGACGGCATGGGGACCAATCATCGCGGTAAAAAATTCCACGATGTTGCCTGGAAGAATCTCAAGGACGCAGGCTTTCCAGATCGCATCGCTTGGATCCAAGCGGCGGCAAAGGAGCGCCCGTGGATGGATCTGAATCGCATCGGCATCTACGGAGGCAGTGCGGGGGGGCAGAGCGCGATGCGGGCCTTGTTAGACCACTCGGCTTTTTACAAGGTGGCTGTGGCAGACTGTGGCTGTCATGACAATCGCATGGACAAGATCTGGTGGAACGAGCAGTGGATGGGCTGGCCGGTGGATGAGAGTTATGAACGCAGTTCCAATAAGGTCGATGCGGCTAAGCTCGTTGGACCTCTACTCTTGATTGTGGGTGAGATGGACTCCAATGTGGACCCCGCCAGCACCTATGAAGTCGTGAAGGCACTGCAAGAGGCTCAAAAGCCTTTCGACTACTTGCCTCTCGTCGACACAGGCCACAGCGCAGCGGAGACCCTTCAGGGATCGCGTGCGAGAATGGAGTTCCTGGTCAAACACTTGAACCCGAGCGGTAACTAAAACAGATCCGCAGAGCTTTTGCCGAAATGTGGGCAGCGAAAGCACGTTCGAAGAGGCACCACCATGAAGGCGCTTCTTTGTTTTTTGATCGTCGCTCTCACGGGAGCAAGCTCACTGCGGGCGGCTCCAGATCTGCCGAGTTTTATCGTCATCCTGGCCGATGATCTCGGCTGGGCAGATCTAGGGTGTTATGGCAATACCTTCAATCAAACACCGAACATTGATCGACTGGCTCGCGAAGGCATGCGCTTCACCCAGTTCTATGCAGGTCCCGTCTGTTCGCCGACTCGGGCCAATCTGCAAAGTGGTCAGGACCAGGCTAGGTTTGGCATCACGCAGCACATCCCTGGACATCGGCGACCGTATGCGAAGCTCAAAGATCCCGTGGTGCCTCTGCAACTACCCTTGGAGGTGGAGACCTACGCTGAGAGACTCCGCACTTCTGGTTATGCTTCGGGTTATTACGGCAAGTGGCATCTGGGTAAGCAGGGATTCGGCCCGGCGGATCAAGGCTGGCAGGATGCTCTGGAGTGTCAGGGGCATACACAGCCGCCGTCTGTTACGGGATTAGCGGAGCCGAAACGCACGGCCGAGTTTCTCACGGATAAAGCAGTGGCTTTCATCGAAGCTCATAAGACCAAGCCCTTTGTTCTCCAGGTGTCTCATTATGCGGTGCACATCCAGCTCTCCACGACACCCGAGTTGCAAAAGAAATATGAGCAGCGCCCACCCATGCCGGGGTATCCCAGCAATCCTATTTATGCGGGATTGTTGGAAGAGTTGGACCAGAGTGTGGGCCGCATCATGCAGGCTGTGGATCAAGCGGGGCTGAGTGAAAAGACATTCATTCTGTTCCTATCCGATAATGGTGGGCTTGCGCATGAACAAAGCGGGCGTGTGGTGACTTCCAATGCTCCGTTGCATGGAGAGAAAGGCACGCTGTATGAAGGGGGCATTCGCATTCCCGCGATTGCGCGTTGGCCGGGTCGGGTGCCTGCAGGCAGTGAGTGCCCCACACCGGCGATCACCCTGGATGTTTACCCCACGTTCAGTGAACTCGGCGGCGTGCAGACACCGATGCAGCAGCCGCAAGATGGCGTGAGCTTAGCGGCTCTTTTGCGCGATCCGAAGGCCAAGATTGCTCGTGATACGCTGTATTGGCATCTGCCTCATTACCATCACAGCACGCCTGCCAGTGCCATTCGTCAGGGAGATATGAAGCTCATTGAGTTTTATGAAGATCAGCACGTCGAGCTTTATGACCTGGCGACAGATCTGAGCGAGAGCACCAATCTGGCTGAGAAACTGCCGGAGAAAGCGGCCGAACTGCGCGCTGCCTTGGCGGAGTGGCGTGAGAGAGTCCAGGCGCAGATGCCGGTGCCAAATCCTGATTATGATCCTGCACGAGCCACGGAGTTGGGAGGGAAGGGCAAGAAGGGTGGGGGAGACTGATGCAACCGCCCTTTCATTCCGCCTGATAGCTGGTCCTCTGAACGACGTTTCAGCGGCCTATGATTCGTCCTCTTCTCTTTCTCTCCCTGCTGTCTTCCGCTGCTTGGGCTGCCTCTGCCGATGAGGCTTTGGTGCAGAAACAAGGTCGTCTGCTATTCAGCGATGACTTTGAGCGCGATGAAGCGACCCCGGATAAGGAAGACATCGGCAACGGCTGGACGACCAACAGTGCTTGGCGTGCGCAGGGACAAAAGCAGGTGGACTTGAATGAAGGCCACATGGTGGTGACTCGGCTTCCCGTGGCGAATCACGGTGTAGCCATCTTCCACGACGTAGCTTTTCGTGATGGTGCGGTGAAGCTGAAGTTTAAGCTGGGCACTGAGGGAGACCTAGGCGTGGATTTTGTGGATCGAGAATGCAAGACCGTGCATGCGGGCCATCTTTGCGTGGCTCAGGTGACTTCGAAGAATGTGACGCTCCGGGACTCGAAGACCGGAGCGATGGATCTGAAGATTAAGGAGCGCCGGGAAAAGGAGGGTAACTCACCTGAACTCGCTCAATTGCTGAAGAGCAAATCCGCAGGGTTCCCTTTGAAGATGGACCCCGAGGCTTGGCATGAGATGCTCATCGTTGTGCAAGGGGACGTGATGCGCTTTACGCTGGATGGCCTGGAGATCGGCCAATTCAAGTCGGAAGGTATTGCGCATCCCACCAAGCGCATGATCACGTTGGCCGTCAATAAAAGCGCTGAGGTGGATGATGTGCAGGTGTGGTCACTGGCGGATTGAAACAAGATCTTTACTCTCCAGTGACTCCGGGGATGACGAGTGGGAAGGTGGAGTTTTCACTGACTTCCTGCTTCAGGATGGTCTCCGCTTTCTGGATGAAGTCGGGGTGGGCCGCTGCGATGTCATGGGCTTCAGCCCGGTCTTGGGAGAGGTCATACAGCTCCCAGGAACCGGGCTTCTTGGTTTTTAGATTTTGACGCACGGCTTTGTAATCTCCCATCCGCACGGCCACTTGACCATTATACTCGGGAAAGACCCAAAGCAGCGGTTGCGTGCGCTCCTGCTTCTTGCCTTGAGTCAGCGCAGGCCAGAGACTCTGGCCATCCAATCCTGTGGGGGCGGCAACACCTGTGGCCTCACAAAGCGTGGGGAACCAGTCGGCAAAGAAGCCTGCGGTGTCATTGCTAGCTCCAGAAGGGATCTTCCCTGGCAGACGAGCAATGGTCGGCACTCGGATGCCGCCTTCATAGACGCTACCTTTGTAGCCACGAAGATCCGCCGTGCTGTGGAAGAATTTAGGATCTGCCCCACCGACATGGAAAGGGGACTTGGGCGAACGCGCATGTGTGGCACCGTTGTCACTGGTGAAAATGACCAAGGTTTCATCCGCCACGCCAGCCTTTTTCAGGGCGGCCATCACGCGTCCCACATAGCCATCCAGATCTGAGATCATGGCTGCATAACCGGCATGTGGACGAGGATGCGGCACGTAGCCGTTTTCACCTCGGTAGGGCTCGGTATCCCATTCGGCAGGAAACTTCTCCACGGAAGCTTTGGGGGGATGCATGGAGACATGCGGCTCGATAAAAGCGAGGTAGAGAAAGAAAGGCTTCTCCGCCTGATCTTGGATGAACTTCTCCGCCTCCTGGATCATCAGCTTCGGTGCATAGGTTTCGCCGATCCAGTCTTCCATCTTTACATCGCCTTCGGGCTGCTTGGCATGGCCGGGAATGGGGTGGGTATTGATGGTGATTTGCTCACGGTTTCGCCAGAGATAGGGCGGATAGTAGCTGTGGGCGACGGCTTGGCAGTTGTAGCCAAAAAAGAGGTCAAAGCCCTTTTTGTTAGGCTCGCCCGTGCTGCCCACGGGGCCGAGTCCCCATTTGCCCATCGCTCCTGTGGCATACCCTGCTTTTTGGAAGACCTGGGCCATGGTCAGGGCCTTTTCAGAAATCGGGTGCTGACCTTCGTTGAATTGCGGGAAATGCTTCTTCGCCTGTAGATTTCCCCGAATCTCCGCATGCCCCAGATGCTTGCCCGTCATGAGCACACAGCGGGAAGGGGCACAAACCGGCGCGCCGGAGTAGTGCTGGGTCAAACGTGTGCCTTCAGCCGCCAAGGCATCCAGATTTGGGGTTGGAATCTTCTCTTGGCCAAAACAGCCCACTTCCCCCCAGCCGAGATCATCAGCTAAGATAAAGACCACATTCAGCGGGCGGGCCTGTACCGTTTGGCTGCTCAGCAGCAGACCGGTGAGACCCAAAGCGAGAAGGAATCGTCGTGCTTGCATCCCCCTTCAACGTCGTCAGCGGAGCCAATCACACGTAAAGATGGCGATACGCTTCCTTGATCTTTTTCAGATACTCTGCCTGATCCATGGCCCAGTAGAGATTGGAAAAAATCTCCACCTCACGATGCCCGGTAAAACCCGTGGCATCCACCCAATCGGAGATCTGACGGATGGGGATGCAGCCCTCTCCCATGAGTCCCCGATCATTCAGGAGATCGGCCGTGGGGGTCTTCCAGTCACAGATATGAAAGGCAAACAGGCGCTTCTGTGCGGACGTGAATTCGATCTGATGCTTCAGCTCCGGGTCCCACCAGATGTGATACACATCCGCTGCGATGCCCACATTCTCAGGCGAGCCTAACGCATCGCAGATGTCATTGGCCTGGCGCATGGTATTCACCGCGCTGCGGTCGTCGGCATACATCGGGTGCAGGGGTTCGATGGCCAGCTTCACCCCCGCCGCTTCTGCCTCGGGCAGCACGGCGGCGATCCCGTCCGTAATCTGTTTTCGTGATTCCTCCAGCGATTGCCCAGGCACCGCACCACACACCAGGACGATCATCGGCGCTTCCAGCTCTCGAGCCTGCTCAATGCACCGGCGGTTATCATCCAGGGCTTTTTGGCGTCCTTCCGCGGTTTTGCTGGGGAAAAAACCACCCCGGCACAGACTCACCACCTTCATCCCAGCTTCCCGCGCACGACGGCCTACCGCAGTCACATCTCGACCCTCAAGGTTGTAACGCCAAAAAGTAATCCCCGTCACGCCTGCCGCTGAATAGCGAGTGATGCATTCTTCCGTGGTCCAATGCTTGGTGGTGATGGTGTGGATGCAGAGACGTTCCATATCCATGATGAAGCCTGGGGCGAGCGGGTTTGTCCAGTGAACTCTGTGAGAGTTGATGTTAAGAAGAGGATGGCTCGAAAAGATGCTTACCTTGCCTCAGACGAGAGAGGTTTGTCTGGGACGCGAAGTCGTGCGACCTTGAGGCTGTCGGAGCCTCGTAAAAGCTTACTACTTCATAGCCCCCTCACTTCACATACGCCTTCCAGCAGGTCACGAAGCCTTTGGCAAAGTCCTGCGGCCGCTTGGTCACCCAGGCGGTGATCTGTTCGGGGCTGAACCACTCGCCATAGGGCACCTCCTCGGGCAGGCAGCGCACCGGGCCGTTGTGGCGGGCGATGTGCAGTTCCACAAATTCATGGTCAGTATGCTCACCGGCGGGTAGTTGCGCGGCCAGTTCGGTTCCGGTGATCTCGATCCCCACCTCTTCATGCACCTCGCGGATGGCACAGGCGGCATAACTTTCGCCCACATCCAGATGCCCCGCTGCGCTGCTGTCCCATTTCAAAGGGGACACATCCTTCAGGTGCGAGCGCATTTGCAGGAAGACATCGCCACGCTTGTTGATCAGAAACACGTGCACCGCTCGGTGCAGCAGACCCTGCGCATGCACCTCGCCGCGCGTCTTTTGGCCGATCACCTCATTACGCTCATTCACCACGTCAAAGATCTCGCTCGCCTTTTGCCCAGCATCCGCCGTTTGGCGCTCCTCATACCAGCGGGCTAGGTTTACCCATTGCAGCACAGACAGTTCCTCCGCCCGCATCGTCACGGGCATGCCCAGCGACTCCGTTAAGCCCTCCCAACTGCCGGGAGCAGGGGGCAGCAGATTCTTGAGCTGCTTGCGCCGC
Organism: Prosthecobacter debontii; assembly: GCF_900167535.1. Classification (NCBI taxonomy): domain Bacteria; kingdom Pseudomonadati; phylum Verrucomicrobiota; class Verrucomicrobiia; order Verrucomicrobiales; family Verrucomicrobiaceae; genus Prosthecobacter; species Prosthecobacter debontii. Next base: position 133,376 of record NZ_FUYE01000010.1, on the reverse strand, counting down.
TGGCTGAAACCCATCCGCACCAGTTTTTCGAACAGCTTGCGATCATACACCGGCAGCGTCCGTGGATCGCGCGGCGTCATCCGCACGATGGCGCTGTCCACCTTCGGTTTCGGGTTAAACGCTTCCGGCGGGATGATGCGCAGCAGCTCCACATCCCAGTCCCGCTGGACCAGCACCGAGAGCCCCCCGTAAGAATCCTCTCCCAGCTTGGCAGCCAGCCGCTGGCACACCTCCTTTTGCAGCATGAAGACCGCGCTCTTCACCGGTGTCGGCGGCGTCAGCATGTGCTTCAAAATCTCCCCGCCCACCGAATACGGCAAGTTCCCGATCACCCGCACATCGCCATGGCGATACCACTCACGCAGATCCACCTGGGTGGCATCCGCATGCTGCACCTCCACCCCCTGCGGGCCGTATTTCTTCACCAACTCCGGGGCCAGTTGATTGTCCTTCTCGATCAGCAGCAGCTTCTGCGGACGACCCACCAGATGTTGTGTCATCGCCCCCAGACCCGGTCCCGGCTCCACCACGAAGCCCGCGTTATCCGGCTCGATCTGATCCGCGATCCAACGCGCGATCTCCTCATCCACCAGGAAGTTCTGCCCCATGCTCTTGCGTGGGGTCACTTCCTGACCGCTGATGATGCGTGGTTGACGATGTCCTAGGCCTTTCGATCTCATGATGCCTCATCCCATCGCATGGATGAGGAAGGGCTGCCAAGTGGAAAGGATGGGGTTCACGGGAAGATGTACACGGAAGACGGACGCCACTGATCTTGAAAGTTTGCAAAAATGCGGCATCGCAACTGATGGCGTCTAATTAGACCTCCTTGATCTTATCGAGATCGAGCGGTGCAGAATCCAAATCTTTAACACCGAGCCGCTCAAACGCCTGAATATGGTTAAGCAAGGTGAGCTTGGAGCCATAGACTTCGATCAAATCGCGTGCGGCTGCATTCGTGACGCTCATTTTGATCCCGTGATTTTGTGCATAGATCAAGCCCTCGATCCAAGAGCCGATTCGACCGCCAGCGAGGTGATGGGCCGAAAGTTCCAGATAGGTGATCGGAAGGCCGTGGTTGGCGATCAGATCCAGACATCGTCGAGATTCGCGATACGGCATCTTGTATATAACCGTCCCCACGAAGAGCTGGAAAAGTGATGGCCTAGTATCCATGGCTTAACTTTTCTGTTGAGGATTGGATGGCATGCATGGCCGTTGGAAAAGGGGCTTATCGATGTCACTGAAAATCATCATGAGGTTCTGATGGAGGTCTCATTGAGAGAGATCAATGGTTAGGTGCAGGGGTACTAGCGAATGAGGAAGTTAGGAAACTCCAAAAAAAGGAAAAGCCAAACAAGACGAAGATGCCGATGACAGCATAAAAGGCGACTCTATGTGCGAGGGATGCCGTTCGGTGCCGGTAAAGACGAATCGGTAAGACAATGATGAGAACCAGATATCCGAGAGTCAGAAAGGCGATGATGATGCTAAATGGAAATTCCAATCCCGCATCGTCGTTGGCAAGTGTGCGTGGACCAAAGAAGTGGAACAACCAAGGAACATACATGCATACAATGAGAAGGAGCGACCCTACGGGCACTTTGGGTTTGGATGGTGATGGTTCGTTCATGAGAGGCCTGACGAGGACTAACGCTCGGATGGGGAAGGACTGGCAGCTGGAAAGGCGGGGGCGAAGCGATATCGCTCTTCGAGAAAATTACCCGAGGTCGAGTTGGTCGGGCTAGATTCAAGTGGTCCACCCATGGATCAGAAGGATCAAGTCGGAGCCTCTTTCTCCCAAATGAATCTGCACATTCCGGCTGCTTGGGAAGGGCGTCACACGATCAAGGCGATTCTTCAAGGCCTCTGGGGGTCCACCAAGGATGATGCAGATGTTGCGGCACACGGTCTTCATAGTTAGGCCTCTTACATTCGTCAGTCAGACAGTTGAATGGAGCGAACGAATGCAAGTAATTTGGGCAGGCTTTGCTCCTCATTTTTTACGAAGGAGATGGGAGCTTCAGGATTGATGATGGCACCCAAGTGTTCGTTGATGTGGGTGACGATCACGAGATGGCGTTGGGAACGAAAGCTCATGACGGCCCGGGTGACATTGGCCCGAGAAGAATGATAGGGGCCGTTAGGCGTACCTCGGGTTGTCACAATGGGAGAGGTTCCTGGGGCATTATAAAAGCCGTAAGACGCACCTCCTTGGATATCCGCCAGGTATCGCTGGCTGATCAGGCGAGACTGCGCGGAAACGGATCGGAGGTTATTTAAAACGATCGTTAGATTGGTCATCATCTGCTCACGCTTGGGTAAGGCCAAAAACTCGGAAGGCAGCATGGAGGCATCAAGGATCTCGACTTTGTAGAGTTCCCCCGTGAAATCGTCCCACCAAGTCACCGCTTGGCTACCGGGTCCACTTTCTTTTTTCATCGTCCAGGCAGTGTTATGCGAGGGTAGTCGGCAGGTAAGCTTGCGGTCTGCACTCTGATAAGCACCACCTTTGAATCGGCTGGTCGTGCATTGGCAAAGAGCCAGACTCAGTAAGCAAACGATCGAAAAAATGAAACAGGCGCGCATTAAAATGGATGTTCGGCTTGGGTGAAATTGTGGTAAAGTTAGATCGTTAGGACTAAGAGATTGGCTGTGTTTGCTGGCCTACGCAATGCCAATCGTGGATAGCCTTCTGCCTTTTACCACGGCTGGCACAGGATCTTAGTGGGCCGTTGATGGGGGCCTGCTGATTTGCCCACGAATCGTTGAGAGGAACCCGCATCCTCCTCATCATGAAATCGGGTGTAATCGATCTGATAAGCATGAGCTGCAAAGGCCAATGCGCCCGAAGCCAAGATCATCGCAACCCATGCCGTCTGGAGGAACCAAGCCGAGCGACGGCGTAGGACCAAACTCGACACCAGCACGACGCAAGCCAACAGACTCCCCAGCATAAACCCCCCAAGGCAAACTTCCCCCCAGCTTTGGGCAGTTCGGTGGAGGCTGAGGCCGTTGCTAAAACGAACGGGAAAAACGCATCAGGTAGGTTATTGCGGTGGGGGCGCTATCGCCTTGTTAGGCACTCACCAAGGGGCCGCTCCCAAAATCGCTGGTATTACTTCATCTCTGGATGTCTTTCTAAGCCTGCGGGAATTCCCTTGTCCACTCGCACTTCGGGTCGGAGCCGCATGAATTCCTTGGTCGCCGCGCTTTTGAAGACATCCTTCATGCCGTGGAGGTAACGCAGCCGCTTGAGCCGCAGAATCGGGCGCCAGTCCTGATCCTCGATCTTGCTTTGCGAGATGTGCAGCGCATCCAGCATCGGCAGATGCTCGATCCAGCCGAGCGTGGACCAATCCGTGTTCCAGATCGACAGATGACGGACATTCGAGAACGAGAGGAAATCTGGGGGCCGAAACCCATGGAGATGGCTCAGCTCCAGATACTCGAGCTTCGGCAGAAACGGCAACGTACTCAGATCCTTGAGGTGCCGCAGTCGGCAGAGCGCGAACGATTCCAAGGTGCCGCTGCAAAAATCCACGTCCACGCTCGACAATGACCCGAAAGCTACCTCCAACCGGCGCAGGCGGGACAAACCCCGCAAGGCCCGCAGATCGGCAATCCTGCACTTGCGTAGGGAGACTTCCTCGATGTCTGGATAATCGCTCAGTGCGCTCAGATTCTCCGGGGTGCCGTAAATCGTCAGTTGCTTGACGGGATAGCGCCTGAGCGCCACGCGCAGGTCGCAAGGCTCCTGCTCAGCCAGAATCACCAGCGCGCTACGTTCAGGGATATGATTGATCATTGTGCTGGTGAGACCTAACTTCTAAGCTGTGCCGAACGCCGGGGCGGGGTGGCGCTCCGAGACAGGAAGGCGGGTTAAAGTTACGGAAGCATGGCCGACAGAGCAGCCCCAGCAGTTGTCCAGCCGCGCCTTGTTCGGCCTTGGTTGTTCGTGGTGCAGCTTCATGTTGGCTGCTGCAAACTTGCTCTCAACTCGTCAGCTTTCTGGGCGACTCCGTCGATCAGAGAATAAACATCAACAGACTCGCCCCTCTCAACGCGCTTCGAGATCATGGTCAGAGGATAGAGAATTATGGTTGTTCCAGGAAGCCTTAGTGCCGGGTCACGTCCATACTCATCCTCGACGCTGACCCACTCGAAGCCGCACCGCTGAACGAATGCGTCACCCAATGTGATGCCAAGACTTTGCAGCTTCCAAGTCTCCGATGGCTCAATCCATCCGTTCTGAAGGATTGCATCAAGTAAGCGCAGCTTCTGATCATACTCCTCATAGAGTGGCTGACTCGCAGGCTCGAAGTGGCCTCGAACCCATTCTCGCTGGCGTTCAATGCGAGCTAAATCCTCATCATTTGGTGCTTCGACTCGCTGCTCCATGGTGTTGTAGGGGGCGTGGACTGTTTTCTTTGGCCGAACAGTGTAATTAGTGTGCTACAATATCGATATCATAGTGATCGATATCGTCCAATACAGTATCAATATTTTAAGGCTTTCCAAATATTTCATTAGGACAAAGGTGGGGTTGCTTTGAGCGGATGTTCTTGAATGCGGTTCTCAGGGACCCTGTGTCCACGGCTATCTGGTGCGATGGGGCGGCGTGAGTGAAGGGCAGGGATTGTGAGTGATCCGCGTAAGAGAGAATTGCTCACGTAAAGAGGCGCTACACATCGAGTGCTCCTTCCCGGAGGCGTGCGAGGGCGGCGGCTCCGAAGGGCGCTCTCAATCCGTATGACGATGCGGTGGTTTGGCTGGGAGTTGGATCGGGCAGACTTCAGGATGTGAGGGGATGCCGACCTGACTAGACTTCGGCGTGGTATCCCGCATATGGAGTATGCCGACCACTTGCCGCCTGAGAGGCTGTCTGAAAAAAGCCTGTCAGTGCGTCCCATTTCAAGGAGCGGCACTTGCCAAGTGCCGTCGAACGCGGTGAACCGGGAGAATGCGGCATTCCCCAAGCCGTGACTTTGGCAAGTCACGCTCTTTGCGTGGGACTTTTCAGACAGCCTCTGATCAGAGTCAGGGCTGTTAGCACGACTTGTCGCTTGCTTTTGTGGCAGTTAATTCATCCGGTCGGTGGATGAGGGTTAACCAACAACGTGTTTCAGGCTATCGACAAAACTTAACGACCTGGGTGGAGACGAAGAAATCGGTACGTTTTGGCAAGGCCCGGAGTTGCGGGCAGGAGTGCCCGCATCATTCGAAGATGCGTGGCGCCACCAAGGAGTCGGGGCGGCCCGCCCCTGACTTTTCATGGCCGAGGCTGGATCAGATCGAGTTGCGCACGAGTGGAGGCGAGCTGCCTCCACTCCCAGTGAGGCAACAGGTGCTGCTCTGGCCCAAGACAAAGTGGCGTCACCACCCACTTCTCACGTTCCATTTCTCCATGAGGTCCATGGACAGCTCGGTGATGAAGCGGCTGGGTCGCATGAGAATGTCGCCATCGCGGGCTTGGTGATTGATGAGTGGGTAGGTGAGGTAGAGCTCGTCCTTGGCGCGGGTGATGGTGACGTAGAAGAGGCGGCGTTCTTCCTCCAGACCGGCATCGCTTTCCTCCACGGCACGGGCATGGGGAAACATGCCATCGGCCATCCAGACGGCGAAGACGGTGTGCCACTCCAGGCCTTTGGCCTGATGCGCGGTGGTGAGGGTGACGGCGTCGCGATCCTCGGGCTGAGCATCGGGTTTGTTGTCGGTGTCCACACCACTGAGCAGGGAGAGTTGACTGAGGAACTCCAGGGGATCGGTGAAGCGAGAACTGTAGTTGCTGAGCTGCTCCAGATCCTGCTGGCGCTGCTCGGCGTTTTTGAATTTCGACTTCATGTATTCCTCATACACACCCTCATAGATGCTGCGGATCATGGCGGGCGGTGGCTGGGGCACGCCATCGATGATGAGCTCATCCAGAGTGTAGGCGAATTGATCCCAGGTCTCGCGAGCTTTCTTCGGCACGCTCATGGGGATGAGCAGATCGGAGAATTTGCCGGTCATCACATCGGCCTGGGAGGCGTCCGTTTTCAGCCAGGCATTCCACAGCTTCAGCGCACTGGCTCCGCCGACTCCAGGGATGAGTTTGACCATGCGCATGAAGCTGACTTCATCCCGCCGGTTGATGGCGAACTTCATGAAGGCGGCCACGTCTTTGACATGGGCTTGCTCAAAGAAGCGCAGGCCGCTGGTGATCTGGAAAGGAATGCCCCGCGCCGTCAGCTCCATCTGGATTTCCATGCTGTGGAAATGAGCACGGTAGAGGATGGCGATCTCGTTAAGCTCGGTGCCTTCATCCTGAAGCTCGAGGATGCGCTGGGCAATGAACTGGGCCTGGGCGCTGCCGCTGTCCAGAGGCACCAGGGCAGGGAGCTGGCCTTTGGCCTCGCGGGCGGGCTGGAGCTGTTTTTGGATCTGGCTTTTGTTGTTGGCGATGGAGGCATTCGCGAGGCTGAGGACCTCCGGCACGCTACGGTAGTTCACCTCGATCTTATGCACGGTGGCTCGCGGCCAGTATTCGTGGAATTGCAGGATGTTTCCCACATCCGCCCCACGCCAGGAGTAGATGGACTGGGCGTCATCGCCAACGACCATGAGGTTGCCATCGCGACCGGTGATCATTTCGACGAACTCGCACTGGAGGCTGTTGGTGTCCTGATACTCATCGACGAGGACGAACTCAAACTGCCGCTGATAACGCTCACGCAGGTCTTCATGCTCCTTGAGCAGACGCACGGATTGCGTCAGCAGATCGTCGAAGTCCATGCAGTTGGTCTCCACCTTTTTGTCCTGGTAGAGCTTGCGGATGCGCACGATCTGTTCCGCGATTTTCTCGAAGTAAGGGTAGCGTGTCTTCAAGATCTCTTCCACCGAAGTGCAGGTGTTATCGGCGAGAGAAAAGATGTCGCCAATGACCTCGGGTTTAGGAAACTTAAAGCCTGCGGTGTCGATGCCGCTGCTGTTGATCACGGTTTCCATGAGGTCCTTCTGATCCTCACGATCCATGATGGAGAAGCCTTTGCGATAGCCCAGGCGCTCAGCATTCCAGCGCAGGAATTTATTCCCGATGCTGTGGAAGGTGCCGCCCCACATACGGGTGGTATCGGCCGTGACGAGGGAGGCGACCCGCTCCAGCATCTCGCGGGCGGCTTTGTTGGTGAAGGTCAGCAGCAGGATCTGCTCGGGCAGCACGCCATTGTCCAGCAACCAGGCAACGCGATACGTCAGCGTGCGGGTTTTGCCCGAACCAGCTCCTGCGATGACGAGGGTCTGCCCTGGCGGTGCGGTGACGGCGGCATACTGCTGCTCATTCAGCTCCGCCTGATAATCAATGCGGGGCGCGGCGGCAGTGGCCGTGTGCAGGGTGTAATTGCGAGCCATGGATGGGAAACCCCCTTCGTCCACAAAGCCACGCGTGGAGTCAATGGAAAATCAAGGATCTACAAAATCGCGAAAGGCTTAATTCCGGCGGCGGCGCATGATGAGGAGGCCAAGGGCCAGGAGCAGGAAGGTCACCCGGCTAGGCTCAGGCACAGCGGCGACATAGATGATGCCAGAGGACAAAAACTGGCTGGTGTTCCAGATCCAGCCATTGGTCAGCATGTCGTTGCTGAGTTCCAGGTCGAGGTCGCCACCGACGGAGGCGGCGTTGAAGCCGCCCGCATTGAGAGTGCCCGAGATGGTGCCCCAGTCCATGAGGTTGAAGACGTCCCCCAAAGTCGGCGAGTAGCCATCGGCCAATTCGATCTTGATGGTGCTGCCGCTGGTGAGGTTGAGGGTGCCTTGGACTTCGAGCGCGTCATGCTGACCAAAGGTGCCATCCAGCAGGCTGGGATTCGTGATCCCACCGGTCAAGTCGGAGACGTTGCCAGTGGCGCCATTGAGGGTGAAAAGGAGGCGTGGTGCCGAAGCGCTGCCGCCACCGGAAAGGGTGAGGCTGCTGGCGGTGAGATCGCTAAAGACCAGTTGACCAATAGAAGCGCCGCCATTGTCGCCTGGGCTGAGGAGACCGGAAACCGTGGTAGCTCCACGAACGGTGCCGGTGCCAGAAAGGGTACCACTGCTCGTGATATCTACAGCGCCACTGCCGCTTTGCCCCACACCCGCCACGCCGATTTGGAGGTTGCCCGCATTCACAGTGGTGGTGCCGACATAGGTGTTGGGCCCTGTGAGGGTGAAGCGTCCGCTGCCTTGTTTGACCAGCCCGCCCCCACCGACGATCAAACCCGAATAGAGGGTGTCGGCCGTGCTGCCTGTGGTGAGACGAACCCCAGGAGCGGCGGCTGTATCGGCGGCAGCGACCGTGCCGAGAATCACCACGCCACCGCCGGAGAGGGACTTGATGGTTTGCGAGTAATCCGCGAGGCCGTTGCTCAGCGAGAGGATGTTTGAACTGCCTTCGCTGATGGTGATATCGGAGTTTGGGGATAAGGCATTAGCGGCTCCAGTTTGCAGCGTGCCTTCTTGGATCAAGGTGGCTCCTGAATAGGTGCTCGTGCCACTCAAGGTTTGAGTGCCTTTGCCAATCTTGGTGAGGGCAAGGACGCCAGCCCCATCTTGAAGCGTGCCACCGTAGAAGGTGTTGTAAGTGGCCGAAGTGCTTGTGGAGGTGCTGTTATCGTTGCCTCCCAAGGTCAGGGTCGAAGTGGTGGACGCCTTGCTGTTCGTCACGAAGACATTGGCATGATTGCCATAGGAGATCAGGCTGTTGATGGTCTCATTAAAACCGAAGAGGTCCAATGTGGCGCTGTTGGTGGAGACGGTGCCCGTGCCGCCTGAGATGATGACATTGCCTTTCCCTAAGCCATGGGGAATGACCTCGGAAGCGCCTAACCGCACAGTGACCAAAGCGCTGAGATTGAAGGCGGAGGTACTGTTGAGGTTGGTGTTGATGGAGAGATTGCCGGTGAAGTCGTTGCCGGTGTGGCTGAGCACGATGATGTTGGTGCCACCGGCACCTCCCGCGAGGTCCAGAGCATAGTCACCCGTGATCTTGCCTGCCAGGGTGCTCGGCGATGAACTGTTCACGGCACCGAGGCGGGTGTCACCGGTTAGCGTGATGGTTTTGGCTGAAGTGCCGAGCGTTTCTCCACCACGCATGCGGATAGCTCCAGGGATGGTGCCTTCACCATAACCCGTGCCAGCGAGGTAGAAGTCATTGTTAAAAACACCGGAGGCATTGACCCAAAGTTGACCGCCAGCGACAACCGTCACTGACCCTGTGCTCAGGGCACCGATGCTGTCCGCCCGGGTGCGGCCTTGGGTGAAGATGGTGCCACCTGTGTGGTAGTTGGTGCCTGAAAGGATGACTGGGCTGTTGCCTGTCCGGATCACCGTGACAACGCCAGTGCCATTGTCGCGAATGGAGGAGCGAAGGGTCATGTCACCGCTACCCGAGTGATTGATGACCAGTTCACCATCGGTGTTATCTGCTCCACCTGCGGTGATACTGCCGACATTGACGGTGCTGCCGATGGTGAGTGTGTTGGCTAGGCTTCCTTGGTTCCAAAGGCCGCCATTGGCACCGAAGCGAAGGGTCTCGCCACTGCCGATATCAATGAGACGTGGGGTCGCTGATCCCGCATCCCGCAGCATGAGCGTGTTGATGTCCGTAACCCCAGCGCCGGTGCTGATGGTGGCCTCGGTGTTGTTGATCAGGAGATTGGTCGTGCCCGTGCTGACGATGTCGCCGCTGGTGTAAGCGGTGTAAAGTTCAGACCCGGCTGCGACGACATTGCCGAGGGTGTTTCCGGCCGTATTCTTGATGGCCCAGTCACTGCCGACGATGGCCCAAGCACCGAGGATACCGCTGGCATCATTCGGTGTGGTGGTGGTGATACCATTGCTCAGACTGATTGCGCCATTGGGGAGGAAGAACTCTAAGGTTGCGGCGTTCTCACGGGTGATGTTTCCAAGGTTCACCACCGTATTGCCGGGCGTGCTGCCTTGCGTAACCGTGACAAAGTTACGGCCCGACTTGATGAGGGTATTGTTGAAGGTCTGGCTGACGGCTGTTCCTGCATTGTTGCCCGCCACCCAGAGTCTGCCGCCGCCGAGCACAAGACGACTGGCGGAACTGATGATGTTGCTGGTGGGGGCTGTGCCCACCATGGTGTAGGTATTGCCGCTGACGGTGGTGGACGTGGATTGGGCGTTAAAGTCCAGCTTCAGGGTGCTGAGATTATTGCTGCTGTTGTTGCCGCTGATCCCTGCATTGGTGTGAGTGCCGGAGAGGATGGTCGTGTCACCGGTGTAGGTATGTGAGCTTGTGCCTGCGGTCGTGATGACGGTGTTCGATGTGGTGTTGGTAACCGTCAAGTATTCACCGGTGAGCGTCAGGATGCCGATGCCAATTTTGGTTAGGCCGCCGGACCCACTCAGGGAGCCGCGATAGGTCGTGGAGGCGTCATTGTTCCCGACCTGTAGGTCAATGGGTGCCCCCGAGACATCTTCGAGCGTGAGTTTACTGATGCCCGTCAAACCTCCGGTAACGAAGGTGCCGATATCGCTAGCAAAGCTCACGTTGATCTTGGACGTGTCGAAGTTGTTGAGCGTGAGGGTGGCGTATTGAGCTGCTCGGTTGTGCGCGAGTCGAATGCCTCCGGTATTTGTATTGGTATTGACGCTGCCGATGGCTCCCGTGAAGGTGTTAGCATTCGCCAAGGTGAGGATGCCCGTGCCACTGGAGGCATAGATGTTTCCGCCACCCGTGATTAAACCTGAAAAGGTGGTGTTAGCAGACCCCTGGGACAGATTGAGCGTGCCTCCTTGCAAGGATAGATGCCCCGCACCTTCAATCGAGCCTACGTTGTCGCTGATCTTGGCAATCATGGTCCCGCCGACATTGATCGTGAAGCGGGTGCTGTTGCTGATGTTGTTGGCATTGCCTCCCCAGAGGAAGGTGCCTCCATTGTTGATGACGATGCTGCCGTTCGTCGTCATTTGGTCAGCACTGCCGCCAGTGCCTGTCAGTTCTAAAGTACCGGAGTTCACGGTGATGGGTGCTCCGGTGAAGATAAAATAGCCGCTGGACGCAATGGCTCCGAAATTCAGGGACAACTTGCCATAACCGGTTTTCGTCAGACCGCTCGAAGTGACTCGGGAACTGATCGTGGAGTCCATGTTCTGGACATTGACTGTGGGAGCCGTGCCACTCAGAGTCAGGATCTGCACGCTGGCAATGGGAGAGGTCGTCTCCGGAGCGATGGTGACATGTCCGCTGAGAAAGTTAATACCCGAGACCGTCTGGTTACCAGGTAGCGTGACCGTGTAGGTGCCGAGACCATCCGTGCCGGCGGCAAAGTTCACGAAGCTATTGGCAACATAACCTGAGGGAGTCGCAAGACCATTCACATCGGAACTCCAGAACGCACCATCCCAAAGACCACCTGCATTCCCGGAGTAAACGGTGGTTCCATTCACATCCCAATAGAGCTGAGCGGTCGCAGTTCTCGCCGTCAGAGCGAAGAGGACGAGAGGGAAAAGTTTCCAGAGGCGTTTGTACATGGCGGAGGGGCACCAGCGGGTTGGGGGGAGGAGTCCTTGCCCCTACCGCAACAATGCCGATTGGAAAGGAGAAAGCCCTAGAATACCCCCATTTCATTCGTATTTCTGATCGTGGATTATCACCTGCTAAATATTATCTTTATGTCGCAGCCTTTGAGTCGGGGGCTGCGGGGGACTGGTATTTGATTGAACACGGCCCAGCCAAAGCTATAAAGCACTCTCCATGACCCCTGAAACTCTCGCCCGCGATGATCTGTTTGATGCGGTGTTTCTGGATCGGTTACGGTCTTTGGCCGTTCGTCTCCGCAAGCGGCGGATGCTAAGCCGTAGAGGAGCGCAATCGACCCCGGCTACGGGTTTCACCCGAGAGTTCAAGGATTACCGCCACTACACGCCCCGTGAGGATTATCGGGCCATTGATTGGCGCTTGTATGCACGGCTCGATAAGCTCTTCGTGCGGCTTTATGAAGAGACGCAGGAGCTGAATCTGCACATCCTGGTGGATACGAGCGGCTCCATGGCAGAGCCTTATGGCGAGAAGAGGAGGCAGGCTCTGCGTTTTGCGGTGGCTCTGGCTTACCTGGGCCTCGCGGGGCAGCAGCGGGTGAGCTTTTATTCCATCGGGGATACGGTCCATCAGCAGCTGCCTCCTTTGCGAGGACAGGGAAACATCGATAAGGTGATCCAGGCGGCTACCCGCTTGCAATATGGCGGACTCACGGACCTGGAGCGGAGTTTTACCGAGTTTCGCCCCACGCGGCAGCGCTATGGGGTGATCTTTGTGATTTCTGACTTCTTTGGACGAGATGTAAACACGGCTTCAGAGGCGGTGAAGCGCGCCGCGGCTTGGCCTGGGGAATGTCACTTTGTTCAGATCTTGCATCCCGAGGAGCGGCAGCCCAGTCTGGAAGGAGAAGTGGAACTGGCAGAGGTCGAGACTGGAGAACGGCGACGTTTCTGGCTAACTCGACGCGACGTGCAACGCTACGTGGAGACCTTCGATGCTTTTTGTGATGAGCTAGCCCGGGAATGTGCCAGTCATCGCATAGATTTCGTGCAGTGTGGTGCCGAGGAACCGTTTGAAGATCGGTTCCTCGATCTGTTGAACCATGGGTCGGCCTTGGCGGGTGGAGTGTAAAAAGGAGTTTGATCTGACCCATGCACTTCCTTTCTCCCCAACTGCTGCATCTGGCTTGGCTCGCGTTGATCCCGCTGGCGTTGTATCTCTTTCGCAAGAAGGCGCGGCGGGTTCCGGTGTCCACGTTACTCTTTTTCCGCTCGTTATCTCGCGAGCATCAGGAGTCGGCTTGGCTCCGCAAGGTGAAGAAGTGGCTGTCGTTAGCGCTGACATTGTTGGTGGTCCTGCTGGCGGTGCTGGCTCTATCGCGTCCGGTAGAGCAGGGGGATGCGGATTCCCCTGGTGCGGTCATTGTCGTGGTGGATCGCTCCGCTTCCATGGATGCTCAAGATGGGGCAGGACAGACGCGGGTGGAGGAGGCGCAGAAGGTCATGGCTCAGCGGCTGAGGCAGTTGCCTGAGCAGGTGGTGATCTCTCTGGTGGCTTACGATGCCAAGGCCCAGGTGGTGCTTTCACGAAACCGGAATCGCCGAGAGTGCCTGAGGTTATTGGCAGAGATCCAGCCGCAACCGATGGAAGAGCATGCGGATGAAGCCGTCACGGTCGTGCGACGATTGGCTGCTCTGGAAAAGGAAACCCAGGTCTGGCATGTGGGGGATACCGCGTGGTCCGATACCGAAGGGCTTAACTATGAGTTCATCAATGTCGCTTTGCCTGAGGTGGTGAATGTCGGCATCACCAGCTTTCAGATCCGACAGGCACCGCTCTCGCATGACCGTTATGAGGGCTTCCTGAAGGTGTCTGCGGCGACCGCTAATCCTGCGGTGGTCACAACGACGATGGAGATCACAGTCGCGGGACGTTTAGCGCAACTCCGTGAACTGGAGCTGAAGCCCGGTGAGGCAAGTGCGCTCATGTTGCCATTGGAGGGGATTCGTGGTCAGCGGGTGGAAATCCGTCTGAAGACTCCAGGTGATCAACTCGGCTGGGATGATGCCGTGGCGGCACCTCTGCCGAAGGCTCGCCCACTGGTGGTGGCGTGGGTGGCTGAGAAGCCTGATCCGTTTACCGAACTGGCTTTGACCTCGATGATTGAGGCGGGGCGCATCGAGATGCTGCGCGGCACGCCATCTTCTTGGCCCATGAAGGATCAGCCGGATGTCTATGTCTTTGAGCACTGGTTGCCCGACACATGGCCGACGGAGCGCCCTGTGATTGCTCTCAACCCGGTGAAAAGCGCAGGGCCGATCAAGCTAAAGCCGCTGCCTGGCCTGGGGTTGCCGCATGACAGCGTGCGCAGTGTGATGCCAGATCATCCCGTGCTGTATCGTGTGTCGCCCACGCGCCTAGCCGTCACCCAAACTTCACTTCTGAATCTGGAGACCTCGTTTGAACCTCTGTGGATGGCGGGAGCAGAGCCCGTGCTCGCTGCCGGAGAGGTGAATGGCCAGCGAGTGGTGGTGTCGGCTTTTTCCCCGTCGCGATCCGAGCAATTGGCACTTCTGCCTGCCTTTCCCCTGATGCTGGGGAATGCTCTTTATTGGGCCGCTGAGGAGCGCAGCTCGACCTTGGGGCTGACGGTGCTGCACCCTGGGGATTTGCTGGAAGAAACCGGCTTGGTCCAGTGGACCGAATGGGATGGCGTGCAGTTCACGGAGACTTCCGAATCCATTCCTGCGGGGCTGCTACCCATTCATCGGCTTGGCGCTTGGCAAACCGCCGATGGCCGTGTGGGAACCAGTCTGCTGGCCTCAGCTCAAGAAACCAATTTGCCAGCTCGATCCAAGGATGCCGTGACCGGTTCTCTGCCCAAGCTCAAGGGCTCTGGCGGTGTGAGCAATTGGCCGCGATTCCTGATCTGGGGTCTGCTCGGCACCTTGCTTCTCGAGAGCTTTTTATTTCATCGCAAGGCGGTGTTTTGAGCGGTGCCTGACAATGAAATCTCGCGAGGATTTTTTGTTAGAAAGAGCGCATTAGCAAACATCCCTTTCACCACAGAGGGAGAAAGGGATGTAACGAGGATTGCTCAATCAATGTCAGTGCAGGACTAGACCACAGGTCCTTCCACGCCAGCCCACTTCTGGTGCCATTCGCGATAGACGATGGGGCTGATCTCGCTGGGCTTGATCTCACTGCGACCGCCCCAGAAGACGTTGGTGTATTCCACTGGGATGCCGATGGAGGCCAGGTGGGCATCAATGGCTTCCTTGTGTTTCATGATCAGGTCTTTGTCGGTGCCGTGCACCACGCCCATGATATTGACGTTGCCAAAACGAGGACCTCCCTCGCGCCAGTAGCAGTGGGTCATGATGGTATGGCGGCCTACTTCGCCACCGCCACGCTCCTGCATGCCATCGGGCACTTTCCAGTGGAAAAGGCCGTTGAAGCGGGTCACCCGCACGCCGGCCTGGCTGGGCTTGACGTGTTCCAGGAAGGTGGAGAAGCGACCGATGACGCCTTTCTTATCGAGGTTCTTGGCCACTTCACAGAAGCGCTCCAGCGTGGTGCCTGCCGCTTCCGCACGACCTGCCCAAGGTTCAGGGCCGACTTCTTCCGCCGAGAGTTCGCCTTTGAGATGCAGAAGCACGTTCCACTCCTCTTCATCCATATCGGCGATGTTAGTGGTCATCATCTTGGCGGGTTCATCCGCTTTTTCGCCGGGCTCCATCGTCTTACGGCGCACGTGACCGACGCCGAGGGCAAAGATGCCGTGGGCAGGCATGAGCAGGTATTCTTCCGCACCTGTGAGGCGTTTGAGCACATCGGCATGCTCACGCATGTCGGTGCCTTGGGGGGTCTTCAGAGTGGTCCAGAGTTTGTAGTCACTGCCACTGACCTCACGGTCGGTGGAGCGCAGCACCACGTGACCACTGAAGGGGTCCTGCTTGAACATGAAGTCAAAGGCCGCATCCAGCTTGTCGTTCGGCACTTTCCAGGCCACCAAGGCACCTTCAGCCAGCTTGTTGGCCAGCAAAGTCTGGCGGACGCGACGGATCACGCCGCCTTTCAGCATGGCGCGGATGCGTTCGACGACCGTTTCGAAGGGCACGCCGCTTTCCTCGGCAATGAACTGGAACGGGTGCCGGTGAAATCCTTTCACCCGGTCCTCACTGACCGCCAGGATGCGGGCATTGATTTCCTCGGTATGTTCGATGGGGGTAGTTTCGGCGGTCATGTTTAAAAAAGGATCGGAAAGCATGGCGTATCGGTCAGACAATACGCAGGTGGGGCGCGACTGTTAGCCCGGAGTGCGGGAATGACAAGAGCGGCGTGCTCTTTGCCAAACTGGTCCAAGGGTGACGGCAATGAAAACGGAAATGCTTTGCCAGGAATCCTGTCTTGCCAGCGTTGGTTCAGCTTCCTACTCTGCTGCGCTTTCCCTCCTTATTCTATGAAATCCCCCGCTGCCAAGAAGCTATTCGTCATGATGGTCCTGGAGTTCTTCATCTGGGGGGCGTGGTTGCCGCTGATTTGGGGCTACATGGGCAAGGATGGTTTGGCTTTTTCAGAAACTCAAATCACCTGGGTTGGAACTGCCTTCGTGATTGCCTCGTTTTTGGGAATCTTCTTCAGCAACCAATTTGCCGACCGGAATTTCGCTGCGGAGAAGTTCATGGCGTTTAGCCATCTGGTCGGTGGCCTGGCGATTTTAGGCATGTATTGGGTGAAGGATTTCCCCACCTTCTTTGGATTGATGCTTTTGCATTCGATTCTCTACGTGCCGACCATTTCGGTTTCTAACTCCATTGCCTTCACTCACCTGAAGGATGCTCAGAAAGAGTTCGGCCTGGTCAGAATGGGGGGGACGATCGGATGGATGCTCGCAGCTTGGCCGCTCTATTTTGTGCTTGAGGGAAAAGCTGGAGCTGAGGCCGTCGCGGCGAGCCGCAACATTTTCCTCGTCTCAGGGATCGCGTCTTTAGTGCTGGCGGTTTACAGCCTGGGCTTGCCTCACACTCCACCGAAGCCTGCGGCGAAGGGTGAAGGCAGCTTCGCTTGGTTGCGTGCAGTTACTTTTCTGAAGAAGCCGTTTATCCTGGTGTTGTTCATCGTCACCTTTATCGACTCGACGATTCACAACGGTTACTTCTTGATGGCTGGAGGTTTCCTGGGCAGTTCGACGGTCGGCATTGAGGCCAAGTGGATCATGCCGGTGATGAGCATCGGGCAGGTGGCTGAAATCTTGACGATGGCGATGTTGGGCTGGTTCCTTTCCCGCATGGGCTGGAAAACGACCATGATCTTAGGCGTTCTCGGTCATGCCGCACGCTTCGCCGTCTTTGCCTTCATGCCCCAGAATCAGACCATGATCATCGCCGTTCAGGTCTTACACGGAATCTGCTACGCGTTCTTTTTTGCCACCCTCTACATCTTCATTGATGCCGCGTTCCCGAAAGACGTTCGCTCCAGTGCTCAAGGACTCTTCAACCTGCTGGTGCTCGGTGTGGGCGATCTCGCTGCCAAATTGGTTTTCATTCCTCTTCAGGGCCATCTGACTACGGACGGTGTGGTGAACTACAAAGAGCTTTTCTTGTGGCCCACTGGCATGTCTCTGGCCGCAGCACTGCTCCTTCTGTTCGCCTTCTGGCCGCCGAAGGATCTGGATGCTCCGGCGGAGGTGTCGCACTGATGCCCTGCGCACGGACCTGACTTTTGAAAACCGGTGGTTCTAGGCCACCGGTTTTTCTTTTTCAGCCCGTGGTATCGAGCAACGCACGCTCGGTCGTGTTCGGCAAGGAAGCCGACTTACCGCGAGAGGAGCGTGGGCACTCCTGCCCGCACCATCTTCTTCGCGGCTTCGCCGCCATTTGGAGATGGCGGACAAAGTGTCCGCGCTCCTCTCCATGCGCTTCCTGGATGGTTGTAAATCATTGAAGAGTTTGAAGACATCACCGAAGAGCGAAACCCGAATCAAACAGGCTGAAGTCACGCTAGTTTTTCTTGGCCATCGCTAGTTTTTTTCGAACCATGGCTACCTTTCGGAACAACTAGCCATGATTTCAGAAAAGCACGCTAGTTTCTGAAAAAACTAGCCATGTCTGGCAAAAACTAGCCTGGATTTCAGACAACGGGCCCTGATTCCAGGAAAGCATGCCCATGGCCGGAAAAACCTGCCCAACCCCGCCAAAACGAGCCAGGATGCCAGACATCTGGCATCATGACGCGGGGCATTGGAGGGCTTCATCATCAATGATGGTCACGAAGGGTGCATGGTCACTCAGGTAAGCGTGAATCTGTGCGTCCGTCACACTCTCCGGGAGGCCTATCGACAGGGCGCGTCCAGATTGCGGATAAAGCACCAGCAGGCGGAGACGATGGCCGTCGCTCAGGGACTCCATGAGCGAGTAGCCACGGAGTTGGTCATAGCGCAGTTGACGCTCTTGGGTCTCATCCCGCACCGAAAAGTCATCGGAACGAAGTTCAATCTCCTGCGTCGAAACCTGAAGACGTTGGGGATAGGAGACGGCCAATCCGAAGAACCCTCCGAAAATGGTGCCCAGCAAGGGCGCTGTCGGCCAGTGCCAACCGCCGGTCAGGACGCGGATGGCAAGGGTGCCGAGGAGTGCTCCACCGAATGCGCCCAAGGCCGTCACCGCCAGCATGATCGGGGCGGTGATTCTGGGCTGGTTCCAAAACCGTTCTCGGGCTTGGATGGTTTCTATGGGCTCACGCCAATGCATGGGTGGGTGAGGTGTTTGATGATCGAGGGCAGACGACAGCGAGCGGCGAAACGTCGATGACACGACCGGTGCCATACGAGTCATTGACTACATCTGTTTTGTTCGCCTTTGTGTTAGGTCTGTTGGTTGTTCCAACTTTCATGGTGTGATGTGCAAACTCGGCAAAACGTCCGTCGGGGATCAACCGGGTAAAAGGGCAAGCCATTACTTATCCAAGCCTTCTTACACAATGAGATGAGCATTCCCTCCGACGTGTATGGCGGATTAACAATCCACGAGCGAGGGACAAAATAGTGAACGGCCTTGCTGCCAACACCCGAGTCCGTCCAACCGTGCCGCTCCTGGTGCCATATGGGAGTGAACGTTCGGCTCTTAGTCCCAAATAGCCTCTTCCTCGTCACGGTGTAGTGACTGCCATCGGCATCCCCTCGATATTCGGTGATCTGCGTGGTCAACCAGTCGGCATCTAGCGACTCAAGTAGCTCCTGGGGACTGCCTGATGTGCTGCCGTCACTCAGCGTGACCTCCCAAGGCTCACAAAACTCGGTATAGTGGCGTAACAGTGATCCTAATGTAGAGTGATCTAACAGTGAGAATCGTTGTTGCTCAATCTTGGGCCCTTCTCGGTGTGAACGAACTCGCGGGCCTCCCTCACAGCAGCCTGGAAACATGCGGGATAGTCTGTCAAAGAAGACTTCCTTCCTCTGTGGCGAACGCCACCATTCTCGGTCTTCAGCCGTAATGGCATGAATCACTTTCCTGATCTTAGCCTTAGTGAGGGTCTCAGCGGCTCCGGTAACTCTCCCTCGCACATACGTATGAAGTGCATCCGGTAGCTGGTCATCAAGATACCGCTGGAACTCCGAGGTGTATAGGTCGGGATACAATATAAATCGATCTGTCAGCCACTCTCCCTGTCGCTCATATAGCCAGTTCCATTCTTCCTGCGAGGCACTGTCCATCAGTGTATCAATGCGCACAGACGCTTCTCTTCGAGTCATCGTTGCTGCCTCACTGATGCCCATATAGGAGAGGTAGGCTACCTGCTTCGGACTGGCTGGCAGATCGGACATCGGAAATGGAATTTTAGGTGAACATCAAAGATGAGTCGAGGAGGCAAATGGCGCGGAGCGTGCGAAACCACAATCTATGACAGCTACCGAAGTTGTCACTAGCTCCTTGTCAGATTCAGTTTTCATTTTTCGATTCGTTGGGCTATTTCGGACCAAGACTCGGCAATCTTTTGGGCGTCCTCGGGTGACATGCCAATGAATGGGATCATATAAACCGCCCCCGTTTTATCGAACGCTAACATCTCGCCTCCGCCATCGCTGCCGAATCCGATAAATCCGGGGGCATATTCGGAGACTTGATAATCGAGGTTCCACTGCTGGATTTCATTTTCAGGCCAGAGCTGGAAATAGCCGGGAGCACCGTCTGTGAAGGCGAATTCAGCTCCACCTGTTCTTCGATACGCAATTAGAGCTTCCGGAATCATCGTTCGATTTTGCCTAACGTGGAGTGGTAGAAACGGCGAGATCAAGCTCCGATTCAAGAAGGGGCATTATCGCCATTTGCCACTCACGACTTGATAGCTGCTCTTCTTTGGTGTTCGAACCACCAGGGCTCACCTTGGGACTCGATGAGCGCAACAACTTCATGTGCTGCCTTCACTGCATCAACGGTCTCCACACAGAACCAGTGATCATTCACTCCTCGATCAGGTGACGACCCGAGTCGTAAGCGAATTCTGGTCTGATTGGTGCGAAGCTTCTTGGGCTCCGTATCCTTGTAGATTGCGACATTCGATTTATCTTGGTCCACGAATGAGATCTCACAGACGTAACTGTGGCCACTCGACCTGAATTGAAAAGTCAGCAAATCGATATGACCACCACGATCTCGAAAGAAATTGGGGTAACTTCCCTTAAAGCCACGAACCCGAAGGTCGGGAACCACGACTGATTTGAGAGCTTCGTCTGCTGCGGATCGCATGATTATTTTTGGCTATCGACTTAGTTCACCCACGGGCGGGTGAAAACGCGGCTGCTAACACGGGCGAACGCCCGTTGGGTGCAGCGCCTTGGTCGCCCGCGTTGGATTCAGAGCCCGCATATACTATTGCCCCATACACGTTTGCTACACATTGGGGCAACTGCCATATATCAAATCAGTTATTGAATTGGATTGGTCCCTAACAGGGGGAAGCCATGTCGATATGTTTGGCGTCCCTCCCCATTGCCTCGTTCGCTTAGCTTCGTCAGGAGATAAGGAAGTCCCGCCGATTCCTGAGTCTCATGGCCTGTAGATTCGCTATGACAATGGATGTGTAACCCCTGTATTTCTTGGTCGCGAAAATGAGTCAATCCAATGTTCTCGTTTTGGTATTGGTCCTGAAGCTCAAAATAATCCAGCGGGACTTTCTCGTGAAACTTTAGGAGAATCTCCACTAGAGACGCGGAGCACGATTTCAGATATTTTTGACGGTGGTTATCAAGGACTTGAAGGATTGGTATCATTGGATGGAGATGTGGCAAGTCGGGCGAACAGTGTGATTAGTGTGCCGCAATATCGGTTTGAATTGATTGTCATCGGTTCCTTTCCGGCCATGAACGAGAGGTGAGCACCGTTAAATCAAGGATTGAAGGAGGCCTGATGCTTTGAGTCATTGCTTTAAACTCTTCATCATTCGGTCTTCAGAATGAACTGATGACTGACTGTAAAATATCCATGGCTTGAAAACGTTGCAAATAATTCTTATGATTAAATGCATATAAATGGAGTCAACGGAGACTGGATCACGCCATCACGGATGGACCCCGAATGAAAAATGAGGACAGAGAGTCCGTGTTGTCCTCTTATGATGCTCAAAACGGCGGCGAGGAACGTTGGGATTTCATCGACCCATCTTTTATGCCATGAATGAAGTCTCGAACCGTATTTCTCTTCATGAATCCAGTGTTTGCTTTTCTCGTCTCGGCCTCTCTCTCGGTGATTCCCATGCAACAGGCGGTGGGGCAGGTGGCTGGCGATTGGGTTTTCACTCGTGGCAATGAGTCCATGACGGGGGTGTCTCCCCAGGAACTGCGGTTTCCTCTAGAACTCGCGTGGGAGTTTAAGCTGCAGGACAAACCCAAGGGGCAGGCGGAGATGCTGGTCAGCAGTGCGGTGGTCAAGGCGGGGAAAGTCTATGCGGGGTGCAAAGATGGGCAGTTCTATGCGATTGATCTGAAGACGGGCCAGAAAGTCTGGGAAACCACGGCGAAAGGGGCCTTTGACGGGGCTGCTTCCTTTGCGGGTGATCTGGTCGTGGCGGGTTGCCAGGATGGGTTCGTGTATGCCTGGAATGCGGAGACGGGTCAAGAAGCCTGGAAGTTTGAAACGGAGGCTGAGATTCATGCGGCGGCCAACACCTGGACCGATCCCCAAACGGGCGTGCAGAAAATCCTCATCGGCAGCTATGACTACAAGGTCTATTGCCTGGATGCCAAGACGGGGAAAAGTGACTGGGCGGCGGAGACGGGCTACTACATCAATGGCGGCGCTGCGGTGGGCGAGGGCGTGGTGGTCTTTGGCGGCTGTGACAGTGTGCTGCACGTTCACGACGTGACGAATGGCGAAGAAAAGCGTCAGATCGAAGTGGGGGCCTACATCGGTAACAACGTGGCGATTGCCGATGGGGTGGTCTATGTGTCTCACTATGGCAATCGTGTGAGCGCCTACAGTCTCAACGATGGAGCCAAGATCTGGGAATACGGTGAGCGTGAGTTTGAGTTTTATGCTGGCCCTGCTATTTGGGAAAAGGGTGTCTACGTGGGAGGCCGGGATAAGCGCTTCCATGCGATTGATCGTGTCACCGGTGAGCAGCTCTGGGAGTATCGCTGCCGGGATCGCATCGACAGCAGTGCGGTGATCTGTGCCGGTAAAGCAGCGGTTTTCGGCTGCGATGATGGCTATGTATATGCGCTCGATTTGAAGGACGGGAAGGAGCTGTGGTCCTACGAGATCGGGGCGGCGGTGAAGACATCGCCTGCGGTTGCCGGTGACTATGTGCTCGTCGGTGCGGATGATGGGGTGCTTTACGCCTTTAAAAACGCGGCAGCTCCAGCAGCCCCCTGAGAGAAACTTGCACTGGTTGGTGGGATTGACCAGTTAGTTGAGGGTTGGGGTGGTCGTTTAGAATAGCTCCACCATGATGCGTTTCTTCCATCGCCAGTTTCATTGTCGTTTTGCCCTCTTGAGTTGTTTGGGGCTTGGTTTTGCGAGTGCCCAAGCTGCCGTTATTGAATCCGAGGTGTGTGTGTATGGTGGCACCAGCGGTGGTGTCGCGGCGGCCGTTCAGGCGGCTCGTATGGGGAAAAGCACCGTGATTGCCGAACCGGGGAAGCATCTCGGTGGCATGACTTCGGGGGGCTTGAGTGCGGTGGATATCGGCGATCCTCGCAGTGTCGGTGGCATCGCTCGTGAATACTTCACCCAACTCGCCGCAACAGTGGGCGTGGTGCTGGCCTGGGATAAACCCTTCGTCGCGAAAGGCGGTGGCCCAGCCACAGGTGGCGCCTATGCCATCGAGCCTCATAAGGCCGAAGGCGTCTTTGATGCGATGGCACGCGAGGCGGGAGTGAAGGTGCACTTTAAAGCACGTCTCGCACGGGCTGTGAAGGATGGCGCGCGCATCACCGAGATTGTGACGGAGGATGGCACCGTTTTCCGCGCGAAGATGTTTATCGATGCCACCTATGAAGGCGATCTGATGGCGAAGGCAGGGGTGAGCTACTCCCTGATGAGAGAAGGCAATGCGAAGTATGGCGAGACCTACAACGGCATCTATTATGATGAGAAGTATCGTCCTCGCACGGGGCATCTCATGCCAGGAGAAACGGGGCGTGTGACGGGTGGACAAGGCGTGTGGGATCGTGACTTCCCCCTCGATCCTTATGTGATCAAAGGCGATCCCAAGAGCGGGCTTTTGCCTTTGATTCAGGAGGGTGAACCTGGAACTCCTGGAGAGGCTGCCCCTGGCGTGCAGGCTTACTGCTACCGTCTCTGCTTAACCACCGATCCTGCAAATAGCATTCCGATTGCTCCACCACCGGGTTACGATCCAAAGCGATATGAAATCGTGGTGCGTTTCATCGAGGCTTGTTTGGCCAACGGGGACGATATGGATTTGCGCTGGTTTTCCAAATACGATGCCTTGCCTAACCAGAAATGGGATTTCAACACGGCGACCTTTGGTGGCAATCTGCCGGGAGCCAGCCATGAATGGCCTGAGGCGACTTACGCGCGACGGGATGAAATTGCCAAAGAGCACGAGAACTATCATCGGGGCCTTCTGCATTTCCTCGCCACCGACTCACGTGTGCCTGAGAAAGTGCGCCAAGACATGAAGCGCTTTGGTTTGCCCAAGGACGAATTCAAAGATACCGGCGGCTGGCCACATCAGATCTATGTCCGTGAGGCACGACGCATGGTCAGTGACCTTGTGCTGACAGAACATCATACGTTCGGTCGAGAAGTTGCCCCTAAACCGATTAGCCTCGGCAGCTATGGCACCGATACGCATGAGATCCGCCGCATTGTCAAAGACGGCGTCGTGATCCGTGAGGGCAAGACTGCGGGTGGGCGAGGTGGTTTTGGTCCGTATCACATTGGCTATGACTGCATCGTGCCCAAGCAGGCCGAGTGCGACAACCTTCTGGTCACATTTGCTCTGAGCTGTAGCCACACGGCTTTTAGCAGCCTGCGCATGGAGCCGGTCTTTATGGTCACGAGCCAAAGCGCCGCCACGGCTGCGGTGATGGCGATTGAGGATCAGACGCCGATTCAAAAAGTGGACTATGCAAAACTGCGCCAGCGTCTGGATCAGGATGGCCAAGTCCTCGAGTGGAAGCACGGTAACAGCGGTGCTCACTGAAGGCTTCACGGAATCGCTTCGGCACTGCACGGATACCAACCTTTTGTTAACTCGAACCATGTTTCGTTTTTCTACGCTTTTCGTTACGGCCTTAGGGCTTATAGCGGGTCATCTCACGGGGGCTGATCATCCGCTCCTTGTGGATCTTTCTAAAGACACCTCTCGCCACGTCATCGTCGCCCAAGGCACCCCTGAGATCTATCAGGGACATCCTACGACCGTCCTACTCCCCGATGGCAAAACCATGTATTGCGTCTGGACCTATGGACACGGTGGTGGTTGTGGACCGATGAAACGCAGTGAAGATGGCGGCCAGACCTGGAGTGAGCTGCTGCCCGTGCCGGAGAACTGGGCCACGACACGCAACTGTCCCGCCCTTTATTGGCTGACCGATCCCCAGGGCGTCTCACGTCTCTTTGTGTTTGCGGGGCAGGGACCAGGAGGCACACGCCATCCCGACAACGGCGGCATGCATCAGGCCTACTCTCTGGATCAGGGGAAAACCTGGACGGAGATGAAAGCGAATGGCCTCGACTGTGTGATGCCCTTTTGCACCATCACGCCCGTGGATGGCGGTAAGCGCTTGATTGGTCTATCCAATATCCGTCGTCCAGGGGAAACGAAGGACCCGAGGTCAAACATCGTCACGCAGAGTGAATCGCTGGATGGCGGCCTGACCTGGAGTCCCTGGCGTGTGCTGGTGGACCTCGGCGACCTCAAGCCTTGTGAACCCGAAGTGGTGCGTTCACCCGATGGCAAACAACTCCTCTGTCTGATCCGTGAAAACATCCGCACGCACGGCAGTCACTTCATCACCAGTGATGATGAAGGTCGCACCTGGTCCGATGTGAAAACATTACCTCCCGGCCTGCATGGGGATCGCCACAAAGCCAAGTATGCTCCCGATGGGCGATTGGTGGTGACCTTCCGCGATATGGGGGCCAGCAGCCCTACCCGTAACCACTTCGTGGCTTGGGTGGGACGTTATGAGGATATCATCTCAGGTAAGGATGGTGAATACAAAATCAAGCTGCTGCACAGCCATGCTCGTAGCGATTGCGGTTATCCAGGTTTGGAAGTGCTGCCCGATGGCACCTTCGTAGCCACCACCTACGTCAAATATCGTGAAGGCCCAGATAAGCACTCCGTGGTGAGCACTCGCTTCCAGCTCAAGGAGACGGATGCGATGGAGAAAACAACCGGCATTTCACAAGCGAAGGTGGCTGGCATTCTATTGGATGACGATCAAGCTCGGTATGAGGGCCAATGGATCACTGGGGGCAGTAAGATCGGCTTTCTCACGGGCACCGGATATCAAGCCACCACTCAAGACGGCAGCGCCACCTTTACGCCAGATATTCCTGCTGATGGGCGTTACGAAGTGCGGTTACTCTATGTGGCTTCCTCGAACCGCAGCAGCAAGGTGGAGATCCTGATTCAAGATGCCCAAGGTGAAAAGAAGGTGACCTTGAACCAACGTGAGGAGTGCTTGGAAGAAGGCATTCCTCATTCGCTCGGGGTGTTCGAGTTCGTTAAAGGCAAAAAGGCGACCATTCGCATCTTGTCCAAGGCGAAGAGTGGTTATGCGGTTGTGGATGGTTTACAGATCGTTCCTGAAGCCGAGGCCAAGGTGGAACGTAACACCCGTGCGGATGCAGGTTTTTCGCTTCAGTCATCCACATCCGTGCAGCCACCGGTTGAGGTTAAGATCCCTGCACCGATGCTGCTGAAATCTGCAGCGGCTCCCGATGTGGTGAATGGTCAAAGCTACGACCTCGTGGTGATTGGCGGAACACCGGGAGGTATCGCCACAGCCGTGCGCGCGGCACGGGAAGGCTTGAGCGTGTTGCTGGTCAATCACACACAGCATTTGGGCGGCTTCATCACCAGTGGTGCCGGTGGTTGGGAGGCTCCGTATGATGGTCTCCGGTCTCCACTCTACGCGGAGATGCTGCGAGGTATCTCGACCTACTATCGGGAGACCTATGGTGAGAAATCGCCTCAATATTTGGCTTCCATGCCCAGTGCCACTAGCCGAGCACATATTGATCGTCCGAAGGTGGAGCCTCGGATTGCGGAGATGCTTTTCAATCAGATGGTTGAGAAGGAAAAAAATCTCACCGTTTTGTTAGGTCACATTGTGACTCAGGCCGAGCGTGAAGGGAGTTTGCTCAAAAGTGTGACACTCCAAGCCTTGCATGGGAACGGCAAAGACGTGGTGAAGGTCAGGGCGAAGATCTTTGCCGATGGCATGTATGAAGGCGATCTCATTGCGGCCGCTGGCGTGAAATCTCAGATTGGCCGTGAGGCTCGCAGCCAGTACAATGAACCTCATGCGGGCGTCATTTACACCGCAGAACGTGAAAAGGCTCCAGGTCAACGCGGCTTCCCCAAAGATGCCGATGAAGGCCGCCTCAACATTCGTTACAACAGTCATGCCACAGCCGAGATCCTAGAGGGACCTGATAGTGGTGAAGCCGATGGCTCAGTGATGGCTTATAACTACCGGCTTATCCTCACTCGCGATCCAGCGAATAGGATCATGGTGACCAAGCCTGCCAACTACGACGACGCTATGGCTAAATCAGCGGGTGGGGGTGGTTTTGTGCCGAATCTTCCCAACGGTAAAGTCGCTTGGAATGGTGGCCGTCTTATCGGTCCGCAGAATGACTATCCAGCGGCGGATTGGCCCACGCGTGAGGCCATTTCCAAGCGTTACCTGGAGGCCATGCTCATGCGCCTGTGGTGGATGCAGAACGATCCTGAGGCATCGGAGAAAGAGCGCAAACAGTTCGCGGGTTACGGTCTGGCGGCCGACGAGTTCCCCGACAACCATCACGTGCCCTATGAAATCTATGTGCGCGAGGCTCGGCGCTTAGTTGGGCGCTCTGTCTTTACAGAGCATGACAATAAAGTCGCGGACGGCATCGGCCGGACTCCCATTCATGCGGACAGCATTGCTATCACGGATTGGCCCGTGGATTCGGTGGCCTGCCTGGATCGCAGCGTGCCAGGGGGGCATGACGATGGCATCTTTTTCCTTGCGGAAGAAAGCCGTCCGGCGCAGGTGCCCTACCGTTGTTTGTTGGCTCAGGAGGTGGATAATCTGTTAGTGCCGGTGCCCTTGTCCGCCTCGCATGTGGGCTGGGGTTCCATTCGCCTGGAACCTGTGTGGATGCAGGCGGGAGAGGCGGCGGGTTTTGCTGCGGCCCTAGCCACGCAAAACAGCACAACGCCCGCGAAGCTCGATCCCGATCTGCTCATGCGTAAGCTCGCTTCCAGCCATGTGATGATCAGCTTCTTCAATGATGTGGATGTCACTTCGGACGATCCGCGTGTAGCAGCCGCTCAGTATTTTGGCACCCAGGGTTTCTTTTCCACCTATGATGCCCGACTCGATGCACCTTTGAGTGAGGCGCTGAAGACCGTGTGGTTGGAAGGATTCGAAAGCCTGAAACAGGGATCATTGGATCCGATGGTTCTTGCTCGAAAAGTTCACGCCGCTGAAAAGCAAACCGCCGCAGCGAATTCCGAAACACGGGGTGACTTTTTGGCGGGTTTGTGGCGCTCGCTGGCGAAACGTTAATCTCAAGTTTCACGTTCCATTCTTCACCTCATGTCTCGATTCTTGTCTCTCGCTCTACTCTGCACGGGCATCACCCAGGTTTTATGGTCGCAGTCATCGCTTGCGGCTTCTGCCCCTGTATCGCCCGGGTTTGAACTGCGCGTTCCTGCTCCAGGTCCGGATGTGATTGCGGATACCCTTTTACAGCAAGCTATTGATCAAGTGGCTGCTGCCGGTGGTGGTGTGGTCTTGCTTGGGGCAGGGGACTTTAAACTGTCCCGTCACGCCGATGATGAAACCGTGGTCATCAAGAGTAACATCACTCTGCGTGGGCAAGGGTATGCCACTCACATCTATCTTGATCCCACCACTCCGCCTAACGAACTGCGTTATTTTCCCATGAGGATCGGCACGGCGAGTGTGCCTTCTCACAATGTGGTGATCGAAAACCTACGTTATACCGGAAATGATAAAGCCATCGGGGGAGGTTCCATCATGGGGTTCAATGCTCGGTTGGATGAAAAGGAATCGCTGCTGCTATCCTGCGACAACATCACCGTGCGCCATTGCTGGATCTATGACGCCAAACAGGCGGTAGGTTGCACGAAGGCGGCCACAGCGATGTATCTGGTCAAGCATGTCATTCCGGCCGAGGAAGCTAAAGCCGCCTCGGAGGACCCTGAAAAAGTGCGCACGGGTTACTTTGATGCCGACCGAATGGCCACGCAGTTCAAAAACTGGCAGGTGCACAACAACTACATCGAGACCTGTGGCAACAAAGCGATCGAGCTTGCCGAGTGCAACGGCGGCCTCATCGCGGACAACTATATTGTCAATGTGGTGGATGGACCGCAGGTGATCTTTGGCAGTCGCAACGTGCAGATCCGCGACAATATCGTCCATTTCACCCGAACGGGCATCAATATCACCGAAGGCTCCCATCACATCCGAGTCAGCGGCAACCATGTGGAGCCGATGCCAGAGGTGTCGAAGAAAGCGGTTTTGCCTTGTCTGCTCTTCCGTACGGAGCCGCTACCTCTACATTCAAGAATCAGCGATGTCGTGGTCACAGGGAATGTTTTTCGCAACCAGCATACCGCAGGTAAATGCACGGCACGCTTCGTGACCCGCCCGGAAGCGCTCTCGTGCGTGTATGAGGGCATTACCCTCACAGGCAATGTTTTCGATGGAGATGTCCAGTTTTACGATGTGCGCACCGCTGGGAGGACCACCGTCCAGGATATCATCTTTGCAGACAATGTCTGCGAAGGAGCGTTGCTCTCCGAACCTCAGGAGGCGATGACTTCGACCCATATCGTGGTGAGAGGAAACATGCTGCGCCAACCTGGACCCACGACCTTGAACGCAAGTCACTGGATTTGGACCGGCAACACTCATGTCAACGGCACGCTCGAAATCGCTCCGGGTGCTAAGTCCAACATTATCCGTGACAACGTCACAGCTTCCGCCATCACCGACAAGGGTTTGGAGACCGTCTTGACGGGCAACCTGGTGATGAAGAAAGTCCAAGCTCAATAAACTTCATACCCCTATCCACCATGAACTTTCCAATGGGTCTTGCAGGCTTGCTGCTGACAGTCTCTCCCTTTTTGAATGCGCAGTCCCCGGCCCAGCCGTTGCGCCATTTGTTTCTCGATCCGGCGTTCATCGCGAAGGCCGAAAACGCCACGCTGCATGTGAATGCCGCTCAGCAGCGTGAAACCGTTATTCGGGCGGATAAGCCCTGGGAGCAATTGATGATCAGTCTGTTTCTCACCGTCCTGGACGATGGGGACAAGCTGCGCATGTGGTACATCTGTCGCGACAAGAAGAATGTGCCCAATGTGGCCTATGCGGAGTCCACCGATGGGGTGAACTGGATCAAGCCGAATCTCGGTATCGTGGAGCATGAGGGCAGCAAGGATAACAACCTCGTTGGTCTGAGTTCTCTCGAAGGAACGGTCTTTCGTGATGAACGTGCCCCGCCGCAGAAGCGTTACAACTACATCACGCATCATTGGGAAAAAGACGGTGGTATGCTGCGCTTTCATTCCCCCGATGGCCTGCATTGGACACGGGATGAGAACGTCTTGTTGAAGTTCGGCGCCGATAGTCAGGCCGTCACGTTTTGGGATGAACGTGTGGGCAAATACGCCCTTTATTTGCGTGCTTGGGAAACCCGGGCGGATAAAAAGCGCTATCGCACGGTGGTGCGTGCTGAGTTGTCCGATCTGGACACCCCCTTGCCTAACCAACCTTCCGATAAAACGCTCTACCTTTGGGGCAAAGAGAAACCGCCAGTGATCGGGGATGACTTTCCCACAGTGTTGGAAACCGATGAGATTGATCCACCCAACAGTGATGTTTACAACATCTCCGCCCAGCCCTATCCGCTCGACCCGCGTTGGTACATCGGCTTTCCTTCCTTTTTCCAGCGTGAGAAAAGCCCCAGTGATGGTCGGCTCGATGTGCAGTTCATCGGCAGTCGGGATGGCTATCACTGGCATCGCTATGATCGTTCACCCTATGCACGCCCAGGCCTCGCAGGAAGTGAGAGTGCCAACATGGTTTTCATGGGACCATGGCTGGTGATGCGTGGCGAAGAGATCTGGCAATACGGCACCGGTTTTCGCTCTCGACATGGCGATAAAAAAGCACGCGAGATCCAAACTGACGGCGTTATCTTTCGTTATGTTCAACGTGTCGATGGCTTTGTCTCGCTCGACTTCGCTCCTGGCGGCGGCAGCGCCTTGACCCAGCGGGTGAAAGTGGATGGAACGAACCTCGCTCTCAATCTGGATACCGCCGTTTTCGGTCATTTGCAGGTCGGCCTGACCGATGCCGAGGGCAAGAGCCTGGAAGGCTTTGGACTCGAAGACTCCGAAACCCTACGCACCAACGCCACGCAGGCTGTGGTGAAATGGAAAAGCGGTTCTAATTTAAGTGCGATCAAGGGCCGTGAGGTTCGTGTCACGTTCAAAGGCGAACGCGCCAAGCTGTTCAGCTTCTACTTCACGGAGTGAGTGGGATTATGCCGATGACAGTGAGAAACGTTATCCTCACTCCCAAGATCCACATGAATGGTGCAATCTCGCCGGTGATGTCTCGACCCGGCCTATGATGGACGATCTGAAACAATGGCTGCCGAAGCACAATGCCGCACCAATTCCAGATCAAAGAGGAACCTTGAAGGACTATGAATCGCTTTCGTTATTTCATTTCGACATTGGCTATGTGGGGCGTGGCGGTTTCGTCGTTGTCGGCGAGTGACCCGATCAAGACCGAGTATGATCTCGTGGTGGTCGAAGCCACACCGGGGGGGATAGCGACGGCGGTGCGCGCAGCCCGCGAAGGTTTATCCGTGCTGTTGCTGAATCGCACGCAGCATCTTGGGGGAATCTTGGCGAACGGGCTCGGCGTCTGGGATACTCAATACGAAGGGAAGCGGTCTCCCATTTACGATGAAGTGCGGCGCTCGATCATGGAGCACTACCGAACGACCTATGGTGAGAAGTCTCCGCAATACCAAGCGGCGCAACCGGGTAAATCAGGGCATACCAACGGGCGGTTCGAGGCTCGTGTGGCGGAGCGAATTTTAACGGAGTTGGTGCATCGAGAACCCAACATCACGGTGCTGAAGGGGTTTGTGCCCGTGAAGCTAGAGCGTGAAGGTCGGCTTTTGACCAAGCTGCATCTTGCGGCTTGGGGACAGCCGGACACGCCTCTGGAGATTCAGGCTGCCAGCTATGCGGATTGCTCCTATGAGGGGGATTTGCTCCCATTGGCAGGCGTGGAGTATCGAGTCGGGCGGGAAAGCCGAGATGAATACCAAGAACCGCATGCAGGGCGCATCTACATGCAAGCGTCCAAGACACCCCCAGATGAGGCCACGGCGCAGATGGCGGAGAAACATGATCGGCTGAACTTGCGTCAATTTCCAGGCTTCCAGATCATCGTGAAACCAGAGAGCACGGGGGAGGGGGACTCGAATGTTCAGGCCTTCAATTATCGAACCACATTGACCTCCGATCCTGCGAATCGGTTGCCCGTGGAGAAGCCTGCCGATTATGATCCGGAGTTTCTCAAGACCTTGGAGTTTGGATCCATCGTATCGCCTTTGCCTAACCAAAAAATAGGCTGGAATAGGCCTCAGCTCATCGGACCGCATCAAGCATATGTGGAGGGAGATTGGAAAACGCGGCGGCAGGTCATGGATCAGCATTGGAATGCGACGATGGGGCTGCTCTACTTTCTGCAAAACGATCCCTCGGTGACGCCGGAGCGTCGGAAGTTTTTTGGTGCTTATGGCTTGGCGAAGGATGAGTTTGTCGATAACGGTCATCGCCCACATGAATTTTATGTGCGAGAAGCCCGACGTTTGAGGGGGCGCTACGTGATCACTCAACACGATTTCATGCTCAAGCTAGGTGCCGATCGAGCACCGGCTCACGCGGACAGTATCGCTTTCGCCGAGTGGTATATGGATACCCATGCCTGCACACCTGGAAAGGTTGGCACGAGTCTGGATGAGGGAAAGATGATGCTGCATCACGAGACGTTTCCGGCCCAGGTGCCGTATCGGGCTTTGCTGCCGAGTGAGGTGGATAACCTGATCGTGCCGGTGTGTGTCAGTTCCACTCATGTGGCTTGGGGTGCGATCCGCCTGGAACCCATCTGGATGCAGATCGGTGAATCGGCAGGCTATGCCTGTGCCTTAGCCAAACAAACCGAAACGACGCTGGCGGGTGTCGAGACCATCCATTTGGTCCGGAAGCTTGCCGAAAGCCGTTCGATGATCAGCTTTTTCAACGATGTGGATGTTTCAAGGGCGCAGGATGGTGGCACCGCAGCCCTGATCTTCGCCGGACGCGGTTTTTTCCCTGGTTACGATGCCAAGTTGGGGGCACCAGCCACCGAGGCTCTGGCCAAAGTCTGGCTGACCGAAGCCCTTGTGCCCATTCCTGAGGATGCGGTTGCTGAACAAATGAAGCAGCGCGTTCAGGAAGCAGAGATGATGGAGTCTCCGCCCCTGACGCGAGAAGCCTGGGAAAGAATTGGTGGGCCTAGCTCAATGCCGACTCCAACGAATCCTCAAACAGCGCTGGACGTGCTGAGTCGCGGTGACTTGCTCGACGAACTGCTGGCAAGGATGCGTTGGTGATCGGAATCGAAAAACGACTGATTAAGAGAAATGCGGTTCGGCAACCGTGCGATGCAAAACAATTTTGGCGCTGCGGATCAGGCCTTCTTGTTGAGCTTCGGGACGTTTTCTGACCATGTCTTGGACACGGGAACAGTAGGCTTCGAGGGATTCATCAGAATCACTGGTCTGCTCTGCCTGCATGACTAATCGAACGAGAGTTGCGTAATCAACTCCGGGGAAATCACTGTGAAGGCGCTTTAGCAACCAACGCAGTCTTGTGGGATCAAGTGTTGTGCTCATGCGTTCCTTAAAAAAGGTTAATGCAGATTTAATATTTTATAAATTTAACTTTTTGTCTAGCCTTTTATCCAAGCAGTCTCGGTGCCTACCCCGTGGGTGTTCAGCCGTCGGCGTCAGTTGATTAGGTGAATAACTTGGTTGAAGTAGCTTGTGAGTCCTTGTGAAGGTTCACGGCTCTGTCATGATAAGTTGCCACAAAGTGTTGATAATAAGGATAGCTTTAGTAAATTCATTTCATGTCATTGGGTTCAGGACATGGCAATCAATGCTCCTCCAATCAGCGAGATCTCGTTGCGCGACTTTTTCAAAAAAAGCCAGATGAAGGATAAAGTCTGGCGTTGAAAAACTGCTTTATTCCTAGGTTTTACACTAATCTGAGGCGCTTGCGTAGGAGCCACTCAGCGGTGAGGAGCGAAATAATGGCCCCAAACCACCACCAACTCGACCACAAGAGTGTTTCGTTCACGGTGCTCTGTTTGCGATCCACCGATTTAAGTAACTGGGGCAGTTCGGAGGCTGCTTGTTCCTCGCGGAGGAATCGCCCCCCCGTGACGGTGGCCATGGTTTCGAGCAAGGGGCGATTCATGGTCAGCGTCGCCCATTCGGGATTGCCGGGATCGGCGACATGCAGACTTAGTCGAAGATCGCTGCGGGGTGCGGAGGCATTTTCTGCGACCGCGACTTCATAGGATCCGCTCTTGAGAGGGGGAGT
This sequence comes from Prosthecobacter debontii, assembly GCF_900167535.1. Taxonomy (NCBI): domain Bacteria; kingdom Pseudomonadati; phylum Verrucomicrobiota; class Verrucomicrobiia; order Verrucomicrobiales; family Verrucomicrobiaceae; genus Prosthecobacter; species Prosthecobacter debontii. The sequence goes on along the minus strand of NZ_FUYE01000010.1, from coordinate 99,466 downwards.
GAGGGTGCGGTAGATGCCGAAGTGGGTCGGGTCCGGCTCAAGTTGAAGCGTGGCCACTTCTTTGCCTTCATGGTAAAGAAAGGCTCGAGGCTCGGCTTGGCTCATGAGGTTTCCCGACGAATCGCGGACGCGAACACGGATTTCCGACGGCTCACCCGGGGTGTAACGGAGGTGATCGGTGCCAATGGAGAATCGTCTATCTTCGGCCTGAAACGGAGGCGCAGAAATCCACGCGGCGAGCTGCATCCACAGGCGTTGGTGATAAAGATCTCCCACTTGGTAACGCCATCTCCACAGATCATCCGTGCCGATGTAAAGCACGGCACCAGCACCTGCGGGGCGGAAGACTGCCGCAGGGAGTCCTTCATCAGTGGGGAGATTTGCGGCCTGGAAATGAGCAAGTATGGTCGAGCCAGGAAGAGCCTTGGCGACTGAAAACCAACGCATGGCGGGTAGGGTCGGCCAGAGAGTCGAGTTGGCGCTGGGGCTATCGCTGAGGCGCAGAGCCGTCTCTCGTTCGCCATCGCTGGAGAGCTTCCAGGAAATCTTCTTGAGAGCCGATGTAGCGGCGTTTTCAGTCCAAACGATGGGCATCAGTGGAGCTGTTTTTCCCTGGGCCCAAGTGCGCAAGTGACCGTGGGCACCATCGATAAGAATCAGGCCTCCCCCCCGCTTTTCGACAAACTCCACGAGCCAATCCAACTGCTGGCTGCTGAAATTCGAGACGGATACATCACCCAGCAGGATGAGATCATAGGTCAGGAGTTCTTCACGAGTTTGCGGGAAGTTTTTGCGCAAGGCACTGCTGTCGGACTTTTCGGCATAATCATTGAAGACCAGCTTCACTTCCCAACGATCATCGCGATCAAAGTGGTTGTGGATGTAGCGAGTTTCCCAGCGAGGACGCCCATCGAGAATGAGGACCTTGCGCTTTTTGGAGAGCAGGTGCAGGGCGATTTCTCGATTGTTATTGGCCCGGGTTTTTTCGATGTTGGAGCGCTCGCCTAGGACTGCCACTTGGACATTGAGACGGCGGAGGGTTTTGTCGTTCGCAGTCGCTGAGTTCTCTGGCAGTTCTTTGACTGGAATGGTAAAGTCGAACCGGCGTTCTCCTTTGCCCTCAGCCGAAAAGTTTTGCTCCCACAGCGTCTTGCTGGCGCTGGTGATTCGAACTTGCGCGGGAGTGCCAGCAGGAAGGGAGTCACTGACAAGGATGCGTCCTTGCAGGTTTTCTTCGGCGAACACCGATTCGGCAGTGAGGACATTCAGAATGCTCAGATCCGGCGGAGGAATCTCACTGCCAAAGCCGATGGTGAAAATAGGCACACCCGATTGGCGCATCGTTGAAGCAAATTCTTCAGGTGATCCAGGGCCATTGTGTTGACCGTCAGAAAACAACACGAGCGCGGTCCCTGGGCTTACAGGTGCGACAGCTTCACTCAGGACCGAATCTAGGTTCGTCGTGGCTGCATCAGCTGGGACATCGAAGCTCTGCGGCATCTCCCCCGAGGTATCTTTGCCGCCTTGGCGATGCCACCATAGACGTTGAGTTTGGCCACCGCGGAGGAGCACCAATTCAACGTCTTGGGTCTCTTTGAGTTTGTCCAGCAGGGGAGAGGTGCCGCCGAGAAGCAGCTTTTGGGCGCGTGTGATCCGTGCTTCGCTGCGAGTTGGGGGGGGCTCGCCGTCCGCAGTGGGAGGATCATCCTCCAGGTTCATGCTGGCTGAGGTATCAATCGCCAGGATCACGCGGCCAAGCTGGCGCATCGTGGTTTCGTTGCGTAATACCGGCCCTGACAGCACGAGGACGGCTAAGAATACGGCCGCCGAACGTAACGCCGCTGGCACCCAAGCGAGTGGACTCGACAGAAGGCGCACTTCACGGCGATAGAGAAACCACATCGCTGCCGCGAGCCCGAAAGCCAAGCCCCAGACCGCTAGGGCAGGATAATCCCCGGTAAAACGAAGGCTGGTTTCAGTGGTGGGATTCACAGGTGGCGGCGACGGAACGGACGAGAAGGGACTCCAAAGAACACAGGAATGGAGCAAAACCTAGCGTCATGTGTGCAGAAAATATCCAGATTGTCGGAAAGACAGTCCTTTCACCTCTAGGTTGCACAGGGACGATTCCACGCTCATCATCGCGGCCCCTTTGGCGATTCCGCCTTCATTTCCCATGCTCTCTCAACTCGACTCTCTCAAAACCGAGGCTTTGGCCGCACTCGACACGTTGTCTGATGAAGCCGCGCTGGAGGCCTTTCGCATCGACTATCTGGGTAAAAAAGGTAAACTGACCGCCCTGAGCGCAGGTATGCGTGATGTCCCGCCAGATCTGAAGAAAGAGGTGGGGGCTAAGCTGAACGAAGTCCGCGAAGCCATCTCTGGCGGGCTCTCCACCCGCCAGGAAGCACTGCAAGCCGCGAAGGATGCTGCGTCTGTGGTTGGTATTGATCTCAGCCTGCCAGGTCGTCCTGGAGCTGGCGTGGGGACTTTGCATCCGCTGACTCAGATTCGCGATCTGGCCGTGCGCACGCTGCGCCGTATGGGTTTCACCTTGGCTGATGGTCCAGAGATCGAAACCGAGTGGCATTGCTTCGATGCTCTGAACACTCCGGCAGATCACCCTGCACGCAATGAGAGCGATACCTTCTATCTTCCCGATGGTCGTCTCCTGCGCACCCACACGTCATCGGTGCAGATCCGCACGATGGAAACGGTGAAGGCTCTTCCCGTGCGTGTCATTGCTCCAGGTGCTGCTTATCGACGCGATGAGATTGATGCGACCCACCTGAGCGTCTTCAATCAGATCGAGGCCCTGTATGTGGATAAAGATGTCAGTCTCGCGGATCTGAAAGGCACGCTAGAGTTCTTCTTTCGTGAGGTGTTCGGGCCGAAAACCGTGGTGCGTTTCCGCCCCCACTTCTTCCCCTTCACGGAGCCGAGCTTCGAGATCGACGTGAAGCTGGAAGCCAAAGGCAAGGAAGCTCGCTGGATCGAGATTGCTGGTTGCGGTATGGTGGACCCGGCGGTCTTCGCCGAAGTAAGCAAGAAGCGTGGCGATAACCTGTTTGATCCTGAGCAGGTCACAGGCTTCGCCTTCGGCATGGGCCTCGACCGCCTCGCCATGATCCTCCACGGCATCAGCGACATCCGCCATCTCATCGAGAATGATGTGCGCTTTCTGCAGCAGTTCTGATGGGTAGCGATCCTGGTTTTGACAGGATTGACAAGATTTCAGGATTCACAGGATTTCTCTCTGAACTTATGACGATTGACCAACTCACAGAACAGGTGATTGGCATGGCCATGGAGATTCACCGAGTGATGGGCCCAGGTTTCAACGAATCTATTTATCATCGGAGCTTGGAAGTCGAGCTTGCTGCGGCGGGTATTCCCTTTGAGTCCGAAGTGCCGATCAATGTCTTCTACAAAGGGAAGCTGGTTGGCAAGTTCGAAGCAGACATGGTCATTACCATTGGCAAGCGTTTGCTAATTGAACTGAAATCTTGTGAAGTCATCGTCAAGGCCCACGAAGTTCAGGTCGTCAACTACCTCACAGCTACAGGCATTGATGACGGACTGATCCTAAACTTTGGCGCGCCAAGTCTTCAATTTAAGCACAAAAATCGTCTGTATCGTTCCCGAGCATCTTCTTCAGAACCTCTCGATCTACACTGAATCTAACAAGCTCTTGGATCTCTTTTCGTTAATCCTGAAATCTTGTAAATCCTGTCCTTTAAAGCCCTGTTTCCCTTCTCCTCATGCAAGTTTCTCTCTCCTGGCTCAGCACGCATCTTGATCTCAGTGGTTATACCACGGCCCAGCTTTCAGACCTCCTGACTTTTGCAGGCATTGAGGTCGAGGGCATTGAAGAAAAGGGTGTGGCCTCGGACAAAGTGGTCGTGGCTCGGATTGACTCGTTTGTTCAGCATCCGAATGCGGACAAGCTGAGCGTCTGTCAGGTGGACGATGGTTCCGGCACGCTGCGCCAGATTGTTTGCGGCGCGAAGAACTTCAAGGCTGGTGATAAAGTGCCTCTCGCTCTCCCTGGAGCTGTGTTACCTGGTGGATTCACCATTAAGGAAGGCAAGCTCCGCGATGTTGTGTCCAACGGCATGATGTGCAGTGGCAAGGAGATCGGCCTGGGTGAAGACACCGGTGGTTTGATGATTCTCGATGCCTCCTTGCCCACGGGTAAGCCGCTGAAGGAGATCATCGCTTCCGATACCGTCTTCGATCTCGAAATTACCCCGAATCGCCCCGACCTGTTGAGCCACCTGGGTTTGGCTCGTGAATTGGCTGCGCTGACAGGCTTGCCTCTCAAAGGCGAACGTGATCACGCTCAGGCCACGGCTGGGACACGCGTCGCGAAAGATGCCGAAGTCAGTCTGCAAGACACGGATGGCTGTTCCTATTACACGGCTCGCATCATCAAAGGCATCAAGGTCGGCCCGAGCCCAGAGTGGTTGAAGAGCCGCTTGGAGAGCATCGGCCTGCGCCCCATCAATAACGTGGTGGACATCACTAACTACGTGCTCATGGAGATGGGACAGCCTCTGCACGCCTTTGATCTGGATAAACTCCAGGGCGGCATCGTTGTGCGTCGTGCTGCTGAAGGAGAGAAGATTCTCGCCCTTGATGGCTCTGAGCCAACCCTCCTTGCAGAAGACCTGGTCATCGCCGACAGTCAACGCCCTGTGGCCATTGCTGGGGTGATGGGGGGGGAAGAAACAGGAGTGACGGAAACCACCGTAAACATGCTGCTGGAAAGCGCCTATTTCACACCTTCCGGCATTCGCCGCACATCTCGTCGTTTGGGCATCCACTCGGACTCCAGCTATCGTTTTGAACGTGGTGTGGACCCTCAACAGGTTCAGGGAGCTTCCGAGCTGGCTGTGAAACTCATTTTGGAAATCGCGGGGGGCACTGTCGAAGAAACGGTGGCTGTCGCGGGTGAAGCTCCTGTCTTGGTCAATGATGTCACTCTGGATGAAGCTAGAGCACATCGCTTGTTAGGTATGCCTGATTTGAAGGCCGAGGAAGCTCACGCCATCCTCACCAAACTCGGCTTGAATAAAACCTCCGAGGCCGATGGGCAGACCGTCTGGAGCATCCCAAGCTATCGTCTCGACCTCGTGCGCGGCGTGGATCTCGTCGAGGAAGTGGCACGTGTGGTCGGCTTGGATCGTGTGCCTTCTCGCAATGTGGCCGTTCTGGCCAATGGCGATGCAACGGATCGTCAATACGACCACGTCATGCAGCTTCGTCTGGCTTTGGCCAATCGCGGTTACCATGAAGCCCAGACGTTGCGCCTGATCTCCACCGCTCAGATTGGCGACAGCCTCGGTCATGCGAACCCGACTTCAGTCAGTGTAGCTCTGAAAAACCCGCTCAGTGAAGATCACACCACCCTGCGGCCTTCGTTGATTCCTGGGCTGCTCTCAACCGCTGCGCTGAACATCCGCCAAGGGGCTCAACGGCTGCGTTTCTTTGAGTCCGGTCGTGTGTTCCTCAAGTTGCCGAATGGTCAAACCCGTGAAGAAGATCGTATCTCCATCCTGCTTAGCGGTCCTGCGGCGACAAGCTCCTGGCATGGCAAGGAGCCGAAAGCCGTGGATGCGTTTGATCTTCGTGGTTTGATTGAATCACTCCCTGGAGTGACCAGTTTGGAAGTCAAACCCCTGGCCGACAACGGTTCCTTCCTCCTGCATCACGAGTTGAAAGCAGGGAACCGTGTTTTGGGCTGGATTGCCCAGCTTCACCCGGCGCGTGCTCGGCAGATTGATGCCCGTCATCCGGTGTATGTGGCTGAGTTGCTACTCAGCGCACTGCGCCAGGGTAGCTCCGGCCCAGCCAAGTTTGAGGATCTTCCACGTTTCCCCGCAGTGACCCGTGACGTGGCCTTCGAATTGCCTGCCGATCTCGCCAATACCAAAGTGAACACCTTCTTCAACGGCATCAAAGAACCGCTCTTGATGAAAACGGAGCTGTTCGATGTCTTTGCCGATCCGACCGGTGCAAAACTGCCCGCTGACCGAAAATCTCTGGCCTGGACGCTGACCTATCGTTCGGCGGACAAAACTCTGGAGACCGCCGAAGTGGATGCCGCTCACGCACGCATTCTGGCAGCTCTGGAGAAAGCTCTGCCGGCGACGATTCGCCGGTAATCAGCGATTTAGCCTCAAATTGAGATGGATGTATGAGGACGGATTTTCGAATCCGTCCTCATTTCGTATGGTTCCGCCCTCTGTGGGCAATATCTCCGGTTGAGACAGGTGCATTTCCTGCTATCAAAGCCCGGCAATCGTGGATTCTCAGAACCCCGCTTGCCAAACTCCCGAAGATTAAGCATACTTAAATATATCGAACCATGGACGATCTGACCATTGTAGCAGTGACTGGGCGCGAAGTTCTCGACTCGCGCGGAAACCCCACCGTGGAGGTGGATGTGATGCTGGAGGGGGGCGCAATCGGTCGCGCTGCTGTGCCAAGTGGTGCGAGCACGGGTGAACACGAAGCTTTGGAACTGCGCGATGGCGACAAGAAGCGTTACCTCGGCAAGGGCGTGCTCAAGGCCGTGGATAGCGTGAACAACGAGATCGCAGACGCCATCATCGGCAGTAGCGCCCTGGATCAGGTCGCGATTGACAAGGCCATGCTGGAAATCGATGGCACTCCAACCAAAGCCAAGCTGGGTGCCAATGCCATTCTCGGCGCTTCCTTGGCGACTGCCAAAGCGGCTGCCGCAGCTCTGGGTCAGCCTCTTTACAAGTACATCGGCGGACCAAACGCTAAGGTGCTGCCCGTGCCGATGATGAACATCATCAACGGTGGTGCTCACTCCGATGCTCCGATTGACTTCCAAGAGTTCATGATCATGCCAAAAGGCGCTCCGACCTTCTCCGAAGCTCTGCGCTACGGTGCTGAAGTGTTCCACGCCCTGAAGAAGATCCTTCATGATCTGGGCCTGAACACCGCTGTGGGTGACGAAGGCGGTTTCGCTCCGACGCTGAAGAGCGCCAGCCACGCGCTGGAAGTCATCGCTCAGGCGATCGAGAAAGCCGGCTACACCATGGGTGAAGACATCTTCATCGCGCTGGACGTGGCTTCCTCCGAATTCTACGACAAGGCAAAAGGCAAGTATGTCTTCAAGAAGAGCGACAAGTCCGAGCGCACCGCTGAAGAGCTGGTGGCCTACTACGCTGAGCTGAAGAAGAACTTCCCGATCATTTCCATCGAAGACGGCTGTGCTGAAAACGACTGGGCTGGCTGGAAGCATCTCACCGATGCTCTTGGCGCCACCACCCAGCTTGTGGGTGATGATCTCTTCGTGACGAACACCAAGTTCCTCCAGAAGGGTATCGACAACAAGACCGCGAATTCCATCCTCGTGAAGGTGAACCAGATCGGTTCCTTGACCGAAACTCTTGACGCTGTGGATCTGGCTCACCGCCATGGTTATACGGCTGTGATGAGCCATCGCTCCGGTGAAACCGAAGACTACACCATCGCCGACCTTGCTGTGGCCACGAACTGCGGCCAGATCAAGACGGGCTCCCTTTCCCGTAGCGACCGTATCGCCAAGTACAACCAGCTCCTCCGTATCGAACAGGAGTTGGCTGACGACGCGATCTTCGGTGGCCGCATGAAGGTCTAACCGATTATCTATCCAACGACACACTGCCATGGAGTATCAGGAATATCCAATCGAGCACGAGAGACCGCAGCAGGCTGAACGCTGGCTGCGGGCTTTGGTCCGGCTGGGTAAATTCTGCCTGCTGCTCCTGGCGGTGCCTGTCGTGATTGCCATTTATAAAAAGCCCTTGGCGGAGCAAAATGCGATGCGCCAAAAGCTGGCCTCGATGCAGGTTCAGCGAGACACTCTCAAAGGAGAGCGTGATAAATTGTTACGTCAGGTGGAGTGGATCAAAACCGACCCCAATTACCTGGAGATTCGGGCGCGTGATCACGAGAACATGCATAAGAAGGGCGAATACGTGATTCGCTTTGTGGAGTAGAATCTGAGCTTCAAGCTCATTCAGGAATTCTATTATTTCTGCTCGGTTAGCAGACGTCGTTTGCAAGCTTCCGAGCGTTTCTTTACTCTGACGGCGTTTTCCTGCCACAGTCAGACTTTGCTGCTACTTGTCGTCTTATGCCCGCTCTCGATTACCCGCCTCCGCTCCAGCGTATGATCGCGCAGATCCGCGCTTTGCCGGGCTTGGGGCCGCGGAGTGCAGAGCGTCTTGTCCTGTGGCTCATGCAAGACGGAGGCCGGATTGAACCACTGGTGGACGGTTTACGAGACCTCAGTGCACGGGTGCATTCCTGCGATCAGTGTGGATTTTTCATCCAGCGTGGGGATGAGTGCGTGCTGTGCCATAGCTCGAAGCGCAACCATCAGCTCATTTGTGTGGTCGAGCAGGCTGCAGATGTCTTGCGCCTGGAACGCTCAGGGGCGTTTACCGGTGTTTACCATGTGCTCGGCGGTAAGCTTTCACCGCTGGATAACATCACGCCTGAAGACCTGCGTATTCAGCCTCTTATGGAGAGGGTCGAGGCTCAAAAAGTCGAGGAGGTGATCCTCGCCGTGGGTAGCGATGTCGAAGGTGAAGCAACCGCCAGTTATTTGAGTGATCTCCTACGCGCCCAAGGCGTCGCCGCATCTCGCTTGGCCCAGGGTATGCCTGCTGGGGGCGGCTTGGATCATGTGGACGAACTCACGCTTTATCAAGCATTGCAGGGACGGCGGAGAATGTGAGTGGATCACATCGCCGCACGATAAAGCTCCACAAAGTCTTCCACCGTCAGCGGACGCGGATTGAACTGGGCGGTCCACTGCTTCAGGGCCATTTCCGCCAGGGGAAGCAAATCGGTTTCCGTCACGCCGTAATGAGAAATCTTCACGGGCATGTTCGCTAGCACGAGAAGCTCAGTGACCCGATTGGCTAGGTCGCCCGCATAGTAACTCGCATAAGTAGCGGCAGCCTGCGGGATCTTGGAATTAAAGCGGATGATGTGGGGCAGCATCACGCCCACAGCTTCACCGTGCACGACGTTGAACTTAGCTGTTAAAGGGTTAGCGCAGGAGTGCGCGGCACCGAGCATGGAGTTCTCGATGGCAATGCCGGCATAGGCCGCGCCGAGTAGCATCTGGCCGCGTGCTTCCACATCGGTGGGCTCGGATTGGATGCGTGTGAAGCCTTCATGGCAGAGCCGGAAGGCTTCGCGGGAAAAGACCGTCGAGATAGCGGTGCCTTTGTTGGTGACAGCCGTTTCCAACGCGTGCGAGAGAGCGTCAATTCCCGTGCAAACGGTGACTCGGTTCGGTTGCGAAACCGTCAGCTCAGGGTCTAGGATGGCGATCTTCGCAGCGGCTTTGGGATCGCCACAGGCCATCTTGACGTGCGTTTCCGCATCGGAAATCAGCGCATAACTTTGACACTCACTGCCCGTGCCTGCGGTGGTCGGAATGGCGATAAGGGGCAGCATTGGCTTGGTGGCCTTACCGGTGCCCCAGTAGTCGTGCATGCGGCCGCCATTGGTCAGAATGAAATTGCAGCCCTTCGCGGTATCCATGCTACTTCCCCCACCCAGTCCGATGATGAAGTCAGTCTGGAATTCTTTGGCCGCCTCCACACAGCGATCCACATCCTCGGTGCTGGGGTTTTCCCGCACATGGCCATAGACGCGTGTTTCCACTCCGGCTGCCACCAGATAGGAGACGGCACGGGTGACATAACCTGCTTTGACGATGCCAGGATCACTGACGATCAACGCCCGCGTTCCGCCGAGCTCCCGAGTCAGGTCACCCACTTGAGCAAGGGTTCCGTTACCAAAGATAAGTCGGGTGCGAGGCTGATAGTCGAAGGGCAAAAGGGGCATGGACATGAGCAGGGGGCGGCGTTGTCAGGCCAGCAAAAGGCGAAGAGAAAAGGAGGGTGGTCAACCGCCCTCCGTAAATCATGCGCGATCAATGGAGCGCCGTTTGTAGAGGAACTCAAACATGTTCCCTTCATGCGGCTGATCCCAACTGATCTTCATGGTGCTGAGAGGTCCCAGGTTGAGGCGATCAATCGTGGGGCACTCCAGAAGAGCCTCCGTGAAGTCGGGATCTTCGGTGATGGCGGTGACGATCAGCGAGTAGCCGATCTTGCTCAGCACTTCGGATTGCTTCACCTCCACCACACTGGCGTAAGGGCAGAGGAATTCGCGATTAGCCAACGGATGTTCCCAGCTATTGCAGTGAATGATGGTGGGGCGCAGGAAGATACCGCCTTGGAATTCCACCTTGCGGGGACCCTTGCGATACTTGGCCGTCACATCTTCAGCGCCCGGGGTGCCTTCGAGATCGGCATCAATGACGCTATCAATGTAATCCGCCATCTTCGTGTTCGCGAAGCCTGAAAGGCGGGCGTTTTCATCGTCAGAAGGCAGGGGCTCGACGGGACCCAGGCGTTGGGCGATGGCATCGGCGATCTCTTTGCCATACTTCGGCACGATCACCGCAGAGGCATTGATGCAGGAGCGTCCGCCATTGTCACTGATGGAGCTGACGATGACGTCGATGTATTCCTTCCAGTTCTCGATCTTGTCCTCGCCGATGATGATCTTACTCCAGCCTGGGCCGTGCACCTGCACGCGTGGGTTGCCTTCATACATCTTCGCGATGTTGACGTCACCGAAGACCAGATTCCGTCCGCTGAGCTTCACCACTTCACCACTGCCTTCGTGGTCCGTTGGATAGAAGCCGAAAGCCTCAGCAGGAGCACCGGCGGCGATGAAAGCTTGGATCAAACGAAAGGGGGTCCAAGGCTCTTCACGGCCGGGTTTGATTACCACGGGGATCTTGAGCGCGATAGAAGGCAGCCAGAGGGAATTCACCGCAGGGGAGTTGCTGGGCATCACCAGACCGAGGGAATCCGTGGTCGGAAAATAGGCCACAGGGCAGCCGGACTGCTCACCGAAGCCTTTATCAATCACGCTCATGTCCAGACCACGGGAGAGGCCGTTCAGGATCACATCCATGTGGGTGAGCGCGTAGTGCAGCTTGGCCATGTTCCGCTTCACCATTACATGAGGCAGACCACTGGTGCGGGACAGGGTGGCGATGTATTCCTCCGGGCTCTGAGTATGGCCTTTATCGCCCAGGGGAAGGGTGCCATTGAGGAAAAGATCACCGGCCTTGGCCGTAATCGCCACCAGCTCTTTCACCGTGAATCTCTTCAGCGCTTTGCGTGCCTCTCCGATGCGGGCCAGATCTCGCCGCACGATCCCTGCATTGACCTGGCTCACCTCGGCACAGACTTCGCCGGTCTTGTGGTCTTTCACCTGGACTTTATCCAGCGATTCGTAAGGGCGGCCTTTGCGCAGAGCGGGGAGGTGGGGAACGGAAGACATGGAGTGAAAAATACGAAAGCGGAAGGGTTACGTGTGCCTCCCACATGGGGCAACGGAAAAACAAGCTTCAAGCCCTGGGTCTTTCAGAGAACCTGACTTTCCCCGACATACTGTCAAGCTCCTGCCGGGTTTGTTTATAGCTCGTTTTGCCAGAAGACGATTCCAGCCGCTTTTCTCCCGAACTCAAGTTAAGCCTTCTAGGCTAATGATCACTTTCCTCAGGCTTCAAAAATGCTCGAAGGCCCTTGATCATTTGATCAAGGGCCTCTGGGCGCTGACGAAAAAGGTCGCGGGCTGTCAATGACACTCATCATTTGGTCCTCACCACCAGCACGCGGCGGTCCTGCTGCATCTCTTTTTCCGTGCCGTCTGGATACATGGGAAAAGCCTCGCCATAACCGTGCGCACTCAGGACTTCGGCGGGGACGCCATAACGTTGAGTCAATTCATCATAAACACGCTTGGCTCGTGCCGCAGACAGTTCGAGATTGTAGTTTTCTTCACCATCGGTGCTGGTGTGTCCTTCAATATCGAAGACTGTGCCTGCCTCCGTGCGGCTGATGGCTAAAATAACCCCCGCAATTTGTTCGACAGCGATGCGTGACTTTTCATCAAGAAGTTCGTCGGTTTCTTTCACGAACAACACGGGCAGGGTCACGAAAGGTAACTCGCGACTTTGGCCTTGTTCTTGCACGATCACCACATTTCGATCTGCATTATAAATCCGAGTTGGACGTCCCTTGGTTTCGGTGATCGTTGTAGTGCGAGATGGGACAGCCGCATCGGGTGAGGGCACCACCACGACTTGCGGGGCAACTGAAAGGCGGCGCTGAGCATCGCTGGTGTCCAACGAGGGTTCAGCGGGACGCACGACTTCGACCACTGGAGTGGTAGGGGGAGCAACGACAGTGACTTGGGCTGGAAGCGGGAGCGAAAGGAGGCCCAAACCAGAAAGGATAAGGAGTCTTGATTTCATGGCAATAAGGGGAATTTGGTTCTAACCAATCATGACATCGCATGGCAGATGCTTTTTAGGCCTCTCGAATTCAGATGAAGCCACTGCTGGCTATTGGGTCCGCCAGCTTTAGCGCCTGCTGTGGGCTGAAGTTCGAATCACTTCTTGAGCCTAATCCTGTAGTCAGGAAGGCTGCCAAGTTAACCTTTCAGATCTGATCTGCGGAGGCTTCAATGGCTCGACGATCTAGGTCGGTGGAATAAGCATGCAGAAGGCAAGAAACTCCAGAGTGAACAGCAACTAAGCCGAGGCCACAAGCGTCGGTTTTGTGGTTGGATGCCTTGCTCAACGAAGGCTTGGTCGTGCTTAAAGTTAGGTGTCGCTTGCGTCGACGAACTGCGGCAAACGAGAGGTGATTGTCTGGAGAATGAGGCGGGCCTCAGCTTCGTCAACCCCGGCACCAAATCGATACGTCTTAAACCCGTAATCAAAGGCAATCGCACCACCGCCGATCCCCCAAAAGGCCAAGCCGGAACGAAAGTCATAGGGATTGTAAACAAGCGGCGAAATACGAAGATCCCGAATCTCGGAAACGTCGTAGTGCTTCGTGCGTCCGTAGCGAAAGATCTCGTTCTTGATGCTGAGCGCCGTGGCGGAAATGGTCACCACCTCGCATCCTTTGACCAGCCATAGCCAGGTGTAAATTGCGAAGGCTCCCCCAACCGTCCAGAAACAGAACCACACCAACATGAATACGGCTGCGCCGGGATTCTTTTGAACTGCGGTGAAAAAGCCGATGGGTGCCATCAGCTCCCCGACAACCCACCCGCCCAGCCATAGCGTGAGAAAGCCAAGCATGAAGATATTGCGCTTCGGTGGGATACGAAAGACAAGGCTGTCCGCCTGTTCTGTGACTGTGTGCCTTGGGCCTGAGGGTTTGACAAACATGTGTGGGTGGAGTCGTTGGATGTCTTATCAACGATAGGACCTCAGTATCAATAACTTCATAGGTGTCTCCCCAGGATGTCTTGTGTGCTCGAAGACCATACGCCTCTCCTAGTCGGACGAACGTCAAAGATCAGGCGTTGCCGGAACGCTGGTCGCCCGCATCGGCTTGGTCAGGTGTGGGGCAGGAGGGCTAGCGCTCATGCGCCGGGATGAGGTACCGGATGCAGGCCAAGTGCATTATAAAATTGAATCAGGCGTGTGGGCCATGCTGACGTAAACGCCAGGGCGAAAGAATGTGCGAACCCCAAAATCAGACCAAGCCACACCATGATGTTGCCGCCAATACCATGCTGATTAACGCGTGTAGCATCAGGAGGGCGAGGAAAGAAGAATGCTAACCCTACGAAGAGGATGAGCACTGTGAGCATGTTCAAAATGAAATAGAACTTCCCTTCGTAGGCCAAAAGAATGGCGCTAGATAGCCACCAGAATAGAGCGCCAACAACAAGAAGGGCACCAAAAGCAGGTCGGTTCATCGCAGGACCTTTAGGAATCTGGAGCTTGAAGCCGAGCACCATCGTGCCGAGGCCAATCAGCAAAGGTGCGAGAAATAGCAAATCATTCATGGTTTTGATTGCACAATGCGCTGCGGGTAGCCGAACAGTGTAATTAGTAGGCTGAAATATCGGTGGGAAGTGATGCGATGCAGCGGTTCGTTTCCGGTTATGATTGACCTTGAAGGCCCGTTAAGTCAAGGATTGATAGAATGTGTTGTAGTCTATATTATTAATATAATAATATTAGTCATTAAGATTAGTGCTTTTGGCTCAGCCAGTCAAGATCAAGTCACATGCGGCTTGGCAGATGGATGTCCTCGGAAGACTTTTAGCTTGCGTGACCGCTGGTTGATCCGCCCGATCGGAGGATAAACGGGTATACCCAACAACGTGTTTAGGGCCATCGGCAGAACTTGACGCCTTGGGTAGAGATGATGCGGGGGAGGAAGACATCGTCACACCTTGGGATGGATCGGAGTTGCGGGCAGGGGGGCCCGCATCACTCGAAGATTGCCACCAAAGAGTCTGGGCGAGCCGCCCCGACGTTTTTATCACATGTCGTGCATCAGGTCGTTCTACGCACGAGTAGAGGCGAGCCACCTCCACTCCCAGTTAGGCAAGTGCCTCCTTTTGTCGCCATTTGTGTCCGCCTAAACACCGTTTGTCATTCCTGATTCCATTGAATGATAGTCAGTTAGACTACGTGTTGCGCAGCTTTATAGACAAACTGAAAAAAGGCTACAAAACGGGACCAGAGAAGGGAATTGAACGACTGGGTGGGTTCAGCTTGAAACAACCAAAAGAGACCGATGGTGAGTCGGTCCCTTTGGATGGTGAAATGGATGCAGGGAGTGAAACCTCACGCAGGCTCTTACTTCTTCACCTGCGGCAGGATCTTCACGGCGACGGCTCGGTTGGCTTCGAGGAACTCTTTGGCGAGCGCTTGAATTTCTTCTTTGGAGATGCCCTGGAAGTCGCTGAGCAGGTTCTTGGCCCAATCGAGGCGCTCGGGGTGCTCCTGGCAGTTGCGCACGACGTTCTGAGCCCAGTAGCGGTTGTCACGACGCATCTGTTCAAGCTGGGTCATCAGGGGCTTTTGAGCACGCTCAAACTCGTCGTCGGTAATCGGGCCGCTGGCGAGCTCGGCGGCGATCTTGATGACCAGTTCGGTGATGGAAGCTGCCTGCTCGGGTTTGCACTCGATCATGGCGGTCATGTAACCGTAACCGGTGAAGGTATCGCTGGCGACATGGTAGCAGGCAGGGCTGTAGGTTTCGCCCAACTCTTCACGCACCTTGATGCGCAGACGGTCATCGAGAACCGAGCCCAGCAGGCTGAGGCGGCGGGTGCGTTGGATGTCCAGCATATCGCCTGTGGGCCAATACATAGCGGCGATGGCTTTCGGAATCTCAGTATCAAAGGGCATGTCTTTCACCACGGGACCTTGAGGGAAGGGCATCACGCGGGCCTTTTCATAGCTGGGCTTCTCGGCGGCTCGTTTTGGCAGGGTGCCAAGGGTTTTGGCTATGGCATCGAGTGCGGCGCCAGACTCGACATCGCCCACGATAGAAACCTCCAGGAAATCCTCGGTAAGAGGCTTGGTCATCCAGGCCTCCAACTCAGCGAGGTTGCGTTTTTGCATCTCCGTGATCGGGGGGAATCCAAAGCGGTAGTCATCGCTGTGGATGAAAGCGACGACCTTATCTGCCATGATGCCTTCGGCGGTGTGTTTGAGCTGCACATACATGGGCTCCAGATTCTTCTGAAACTGACGTGCGGCTTCTTCGCGATAACCAGGAGCGGTCATGTAAGCGGTGAGAAGCTGGAGCTGAGCTTCCAGATCCTGAGGCGTGGTGCGGCCACTGAGCATGAAGGCTTCGTCCCCCACGCTGAAGTCACTGCTGACGGTTTTGCTGGCGAAGATGCGGCGGATATCATCCACATTGTGAGCCTTGAGACCTCCCATGATGAAGGTGCTCTGAGCAAAGGGGATGATCCCTGGCTTCCCTGTGGGAGTGCTGAGTTTGCCGCCGCCAAAGTTGAGGGTGACACGGACCGTGCCTTTCTCAAACGGGGTGGACTTGATGTTGGCGCGCACATTGTTTTCAAAGGTCGCCAAGGTGACTTCGACATCTTGCTCCACCTTTTGGAAGATGATTTTGCCAGGAGTGCCAAAGTCGGTGTAGGCAAAGGAAACGGCCTCTTCCTGTTTAGGGGCTGCCACCGGGTTGGCTTGGCTGGCCTGATAGACGGCTTTGATTTGCTCTTCAGCATTGCCTTCGAGCTTCAGATTTCCACCGACGAAGATTTGGACGTCGTCACCCTTCCAGGTGTCAGCCAGAGCGGTGTGGCACTCTTCCTTGGTGAGGCTGGCCAAGACGGTCTTGATGCGAGCGAGGTCATCGCTGGGGTGCGTGATGACCTTGTCTGCGGCGATGACGCTCACAAGACCACTGGCGAGATCACGAGATTTGCGGGAGTCAGCCTGAGCGGCACGGAGTTCCGCGGTCTTGAGTAGTTTGGCTTTGGCTTCTTCAAACTCAGCATCGGTGAAACCATGCTGCACGGCACGGCGGATTTCGGTTTCCAAGAGCGTCAGCGCATCCTTCCATTGATCCGGTGCGCATTGAGCCATGATGCCGATGACCTCGACGAACTTCAGGTATTCGTAGCTGTAGGATTCGCCGGAAATAAAGGGGGCACCTTCGGCTTTAGCGAGCTTGGAGAGGCGTTCATTGATGATGCTGTCGGCAAGATCACGCACCATTTTTTCCCGGCGGCTGGCGATGCTGTCCGGCTTGTTTTTCGCAGGGCGCAGCATCTCGACAGAGATGTCTACCGCCTGGGCTTCAGGCTCGGTATGGAGTTTGGCAATCAGGCCTCGGCCCGTGCTGATTTTGCCCAAGTCCGGATCGGCAACCTCAGGGCCATTAGCCTTGGCGTCGGCAAAGTTTTTCTCGATTTGCTCCTTCACAGCCCCCACGTCCTTGAAGTCGCCCACAGCCACCACCACGGCACGTTTCGGGGAATACCACTTCTTGTAAAACTCTGCAAAGCGCGGGCGCTGCATGGTCTTGATGGTCTCCTCCTGGCCGATTGGGAGACGTTCGGGCAACAGGGAATCCGGCAGGGCAAACTTGTAACCCGCCAGCATGGTGCGGTATTCAATGGAGTCGCGGCTGAGTTTTTCGCTCAGGATGATGCCGCGTTCCTTGTTGATCTCCTTTTCTCCCAAGGCCATGCCGTCGAGGTAATCGCGGAAGAGCTGCATGCCTTCGCCGAGCATGGAGCTTTCAATCTTGGGCAGTTCCAGCATGTACACCGTTTCCTTGAAGGAGGTGTGGGCGTTGGTATCTGCGCCGAAACCCATGCCGAGACGCTGGAAGTACTCCACCATTTCACCACCGGGGAAGTGACGGCTGCCGTTGAAGGCCATGTGCTCCAGATAATGCGCCATGCCTTGCTGATCGTTCTCCTCCATCAGGGAACCGACGTCCATGTAAAGGCGGATGCTGGCCCGGCCCGGGGGTTCAGGATTGGGCAAAATGACATAGCGGAGCCCGTTTTCGAGCACGCCGAAGGTGGCTTTCGGGTCGGGTTTGATATCGCTCTGATCTTGGGGCCACTGAGCGGAAGCCGTGAGGCACAAAAGGACGAAGGCGCAGGTAAGGCGAATCATGGTGGGTTATCTAAAGAACGCCGCTACAGGCAAACCTGTCGAGAAAAAGTCATGAATCTTCTCAGGCCCTTACCTGGGGACGACGATGAAGCCTGTTTCAAGGTCTCCATAAGCCTGCCAGCGTCCGTCAGTCAGGCGGTAGGCCGTTAGCGCGCAGAGGCCTGCATCCAACCAATCGATGTTTCCTAACTTCTGGGTGCACACCCCTGCTGATTCCAGCAACTGGCGGCGCTCCCGTCGTTTATCTTGAGCGCTCAGCCGCTTGCCAGCCAGGGCACAAGCGATCGCCTGAGGGAAGGTTTCAAACGAAGTCGGGAGTGGCGTCTCGGAACCCTTAAAGAGGGGGTGAGACAAATCCAGGTGGGCAAACATGGACGCTCCGTTGACCATCCAGTGAAAGAACCCACTCGGATGTGACTCGGCCATCTCCTTCGTCGGTGTGCTGAAGCAGTGAATCCCTGCCCGCATCAAGGCGACCTCTGCGGCACGGGCTTTCTCAGGGCCACGCCAATGACAAGGCGCATCAATCCCAATGCAGACGGCTCCGAGATCTCGACACCAGTTCGCTATTTCAGCCGCATCTCGAGAAGTGATTTTTGCGTGGAATCGCCCGTCACGTAAGGCGACTGCGTGGAAGCCTTTTTTCAAACCACCGACGTCAATGCCAACGGTGACCGGGGAAGAAGATGAGAGAGTAGGCATGCAAGAGAAGTTGCCAGATCATGCTACGCCGGTGATTCAAAGGCTGTTGCTGCGTTAATTGTTAAACCTCTGCCTTGTATTGCCGATGGCGAGTCCATGGAAAAAGAGGGTAAGGTATCCGAGCGGGTGGCACTCAAATTTTTTCTACCAAGCCTTTCACTAGGACTTGGCAAGCAAGCGATGATTAAGCAAGATCAGGCCTCATTGATGAACCTTTCATTGTCACTGCGTCTCGGGCTGATGCCTGCGCTGCTCCTCAGCGTGTCGAGTTGTTCACTCTATGATGGGGCTTGTGTCCTGGGGCGGATGGCTTTGGAGCGTCGCACTTTGTTACCCATCCCAGAGGCCGGATGCACTGATGTGAGCCGCCTGCATGAGCTTCATCAACCCGCCCGCGTGCTCAAGCTATCTTCGAATCCAGACTCGGCGGAGCAAGAGCTGCGTGAGTTTCTCCGAGAGGCTCAGGTAAAAAAGGCACACGTGAGCATCGCTGGAGCACGGCACTCCATGGGCGGGCAGACGTTAGGTCAAAGCGGTTGTTATACCGTCGATATGTTAGGGCTGGATGACATCGGACCGGTCTTTGCAGAGGGAAGTAGGCGTTGGGTCACTGTTGAGGCGGGGGCCCGTTGGAAGGACATTGTGCCGGAGTTACGCAAGCAGGGTTATGCACCGAAAATCATGCAGTCGAATAGCGACTTCTCGGTCGGGGGCTCTTTGTCGGTCAACTGTCATGGCTGGCAACACAACTCGGAGCCGATTGCTAGCACGGTGAAATCAATCCGCGTCATGACGGCTGACGGCCGCCTCCTTTTATGCAGTCGCGAGAAGGAGAAGGAATTGTTTTCTCTCGTCTTGGGAGGTTACGGTTTATTCGGGGTGATTCTTGAGGCGACCTTAGAGGTCATCCCTGACAGCTATTATCAGGCGGAGTCTCAAAGGGTGCCTCCTGCGCAGTATGTGAAAACGTTTGAATCCATGACCCAGGCGGAATGGGATGGCATGGCTTATGGACGTATCAGTGTGGCGCCATCGTCGTTTTTAGAAGACAGCGTTGTGAGCGTTTTGCGGCCCGTGCCTCCGCCCTTGAAATCTGAGCGATCTCTGGTTCCTGCGTCGTGGCTTCTAAGTGTCAAACGAGGTGTGTTTCGCAATGCTGTCGGCAGTGATCGCGGTAAGGATTTTCGTTGGGCGATGGAGACTCGTTATGGGGAGACCGGAGGAGGTATTTTACGCCGCAGTGATATTCTCAGTGAGCCTGCCTCTCTCTATGGCAACCGAGATCCGAAGGCGACGGAGATCCTGCACGAATACTTTGTGCCCAAGGAACGACTGGCAGACTTTTTGGAGACGATGAAGGGCATTCATCGCGAGGGCGACTGTCCCGATCTGCTCAATATCACGGTGAGGAATGTGAAGACGGACCGTATCACCCACTTGCGCTATGCTCGGCAGGAGGTTTTTGGTCTGGTGATGCTCTTCCACCAGCATTGCGGCTCGACAGAGGATGAGCAGCAGATGATTCGTTACACACAGCGAATGATTGATGCTGTTTTGGCCTGTGGAGGCACCTTCTATCTGCCCTACCGACTGCATGCACGGCTGGACCAGTTTGATCAGGCCTATCCGAATGCCCGAACTTTTTTTGCCTTAAAGCGCCAATACGATCCTCATGAACTGTTTCAAAATCAGCTCTATCAGAGGTATGCTCGCTAGGCCGCCTAACAGTTGGGCGACCTAGCGAAATCCATCGTCCTTATTTGAGTGCAGCGTACACGCGGTGCACATCCGCATGCCCATCCAATCCCTGGAGGAAATTGGTCACCTCTTCACGCTGGGCTTCGGTGAGTTCAGGATAGTCCTTCGGATGATAGTGCAACTCAGAGGTGGTGATCTGCCAACCCGCGGCTTTCAGGGCTTTGGTGACCGTATCGAGCGAAGTGGTTGGGCAGAAAAAGCGAGCCCCGACATGCCCCGCAGACTCATCTTCATCGAGGTCGAGCGGTTCCACATTGTCCGCCTCAGCTTCCAGTGCGGCGACTTCGATGTCCATGTCCTTATCCGTGTGCTGACCTTCGATCAGGCCGCAATGCTCAAACATCCAGGCGACAGAGCCCGGAGTGCCCATGCTGCCCACTTTGAAAAGCACGCGCACTTCCGAGGAGGTGCGGTTGTTGTTGTCGGTCAGGCACTCGACCATGACCGGAACCCGATGCGGAGCGAATCCTTCGAAAATGACGGTCTGGTAGGTGACGGGATCTCCACCGATACCAGCGCCTTTGGCAATGGCTCGCTCAATGGAATCTCTCGTGACACTTTGCTTGCGTGCGGCCGTGATGGCGGCATACAGACGGGCATTAAGATCCGGGTCGGCACCTCCGAGGCGCGCTGCCACTTGGATTTCACGAGTCAGCTTGCCGACGATTTTGCCTTTCTGATCGGCGGCTAGTTCCCGCCATTTCTGTTTCCATTGTGCACCCATGATAAGTATAAAAATGAGCCTGCATCGAAGGGCATAGCGGAGGAGAAAGCAAGGTGATGTGAGAAAAGCTCGCGGATTTTGTAGAAGAGATTGCTTAATCCATTGGAAATGTTAAAATTTCTAGAATGCAAAGCCCCGTGGTTTCCAAGCGTCTCCTATTTGTTCTCGGCACCCGTCCCGAGATGATTAAGGTCGCGCCCTTGATTCTTGAGGCTCGGAAACAGGGCGCTGAAGCCATCCTCGTGAATAGCGGTCAGCATGCGGATTTGCTGACACCACTCTTTGATATTTTTGGGGTCTATCCGCAGCATGATCTTCAGGCCATGGTGGCCGGACAGCCCCTCAATCGCTTACTCGCAAGGGTGATCGAGCGACTGGATCCCGTGCTCGAAGCGGAGCAGCCCGATTATGTTCTGGTTCAAGGAGACACCGCCACGGCTCTTGGCGGGGCCCAGGCCGCTTTTCATCGTCAGATTCCTGTCGGACATATCGAGGCGGGGCTTCGGTCGGGGAATCCTCTGAGTCCTTTCCCGGAGGAAATGAATCGTCGGTTGGTTTCGCAGATCGCGACACTTCACTTTGCCGCCACCGAGCGGAACCGCCTCGCTTTGCGAGCTGAGGGAATTGAGGACTCAAAAATCATTGTCACGGGTAACACGGTGGTGGATGCCCTTTATCACACCCTGTCGAAGACCCAGCCTGGGCCGGAGATCGCCGGGTTAAGAGAGAAAACTGCAGGGCGTAGAGTGGTACTTCTCACCACCCATCGGCGAGAAAACTTTGGCGAAACCATGCGCACGCATTTGCGTTTGCTACGCCGGTTTACCGAGGCTCATCCAGAGTTGTGTGTGGTGTTTCCCGTGCACCCAAATCCCGCAGTTAAGGAAGCCGCCGCTCAAGAATTGGCGGGTTGTGATCAGATCATCATCACCACCCCCATGGCTTATGCGGACTTCGTCCATTTGCTTTCAGATGCCTGGCTCATTGTGAGCGACTCGGGAGGCATTCAGGAGGAAGCCGCCTCTCTGGGGAAACCCATCCTGGTGCTGCGTGAAAATACCGAGCGACCCGAAGGTGTGGATGCCGGGGTGGCGCGGCTGGTGGGAGAGTCGGCTACGGATCTGGAATCCCTTTTAAACACGGCTGTTTCCGATACAGCGTGGTTTGATCATGCAGCCCGGGCTGAGAAAGTCTTCGGTGATGGGCATGCCTCTGAGAGAATTCTTGCCAAACTCCTCCAATCCTGATCCAAGCTTGTCCGTGAATACCATCCCTGCCAGCGTCTCTCTCGATCTCGACAACCAATGGGCTTATATGAAAACCCAAGGGGTGGACGGATGGCAGGATTTTCCCAGTTATCTCGACGTCGCCGTCCCGCGCATTTTGGATACGATGAAGCGTGCCGGTCTGCGCATCACCTTCTTTGTCGTAGGAAAGGATGCCACACTTCAGAAAAATCATGAAGTTCTGCGTAGCATCACCGCAGCTGGTCATGAGGTGGCCAACCACAGTCACATGCATGAGCCTTGGTTGCATCTTTACAGCCCGGAGGAACTGCTGGCCGACTTTGAAAACGCGGAGGCCGCCATCGAGTCAGCGACAGGCCAGCGCCCCGTCGGTTTTCGCGGTCCAGGCTTCAGCACATCCCCCCAAGTGAGGGAGATGCTTATCCAGCGGGGTTACCATTATGATGCCAGCCTGTTCCCCACCGTCATGGCTCCTGTGGCACGCGCCTATTTCTTTTTCACCTCCAAGCTTCCTCCTGAGGAGAAGGCTCGGCGAAAGGGGCTTTATGGCAGCTTCTCCAGCGCCTTTTCGCCCCTGATGCCCTACCAGATCCAGCCTGGGCTTCTGGAGATGCCTGTGACGACCATGCCGATCTTCCGGACACCGGTACATTTGAGCTACTTGTTATTCCTGGCCCAGTATTCCATGCCGCTGGCTCGTTTGTATTGGAACATGCACATCAGCCTGTGCCGCATGACGCATGTGGCGCCATCCTTGCTGCTGCATCCCACCGACTTTTTGGATGTGAACGATGTGCCTGAGCTCGGCTTTTTCCCGGCCATGCAAATCCCTGCGGCGAAGAAGATCGAACTCGTCCGCCACACTCTCAGCAGCCTCCGCAGCGTCTGGGGCACGGCCACCATGGGACAAATCGCCCATCAACTCACTACGCATAACACGGACCCAAACTGCCCGGTCTCATCGCTCAATCTTCATCCCACACGCTCATGAAACACATCGAATCCGTGGCCCTCGTTCTGCCTGCCTTCAATGAAGAGAAGGATCTGCCTGCGCTGTTGGCGCGGATTCAAGAAACCCTGACAGGCCAAAACTTCCGCTATGAGGTCATCGTCGTCGATGACGGGTCCAAGGATCGCACCGCAGAGATCGCCCGTGAGGCAGCCCAAACCATGCCAGTGACATTGATCCAGCATGGAGTGAACAAAGGTCTGGGCATGGGCCTGCAAAATGGCCTCGTGGCCGGAATGAAGGCGGCAGACGCAGTGGTCGTCATGGACTCCGACAACACGCACGATCCCATCTATGTCATGGACATGGTGAGCGAGTTGGAGGCCAAAGGCGTCGATCTCGTTATCGCCTCTCGTTACCGCCCCGGGAGCGTCATTGTGGGGCTGAGCGCGTTTCGTAAGCTGCTCAGTCTGGGCTGCTTCTGGCTGATGAAAACCCTCGTGCCCTTCCGAGGCGTGCGCGACTACTCCACCGGCTTCCGCTGTTACGATAGCACCGTGCTCAAACGCATGGCTCAGACTTATGGCGAGGACAAACTCGTCGAGGAAACTGGCTTCGTCTGCATGCTGGAGGTCATGCTCAAGCTGCGCTCCATCGGTGCCACCGCCTCCGAGATTCCTTACACCCTGCGTTATGACCTCAAGGCAGGCGTGAGCAAGCTGCGCATCTGGCGCACGCTGAAGCGCTATCTGGTGGTGGTGAACCGCTATCGTGGCAAACGCGCCCCGGCCTCCCCCATCGCCTCAATGACCCCAGGGGCGATGACAGGAACCACTCACGAGCGCAAGGTGGCCTAACCAAGCGCTCCGTCCATGGAAAAGCCGAAGGTCTTGACCTTCGGCTTTTGATTTCAGAGTCTGACGAATGCGGGACGTTTACACCTCCTCGTCAGCATCACCTTCACCGGCTTTCTTGCCGCGAAGTTTCGCTTCCATGAAGGCATCCAGGTCACCATCCATCACACCGGAGACATCGCTGGTTTTCTCCCCTGTGCGGTGGTCTTTGACCATCTGGTAGGGTTGGAAAACGTAGCTGCGGATCTGGCTGCCCCAGCCGATGTCGGTCTTCTCACCATACTGGCGGGCGATCTCGGCTTGGCGTTTGTCTTCCTCGATCTGGTAGAGCTTGGCCTTCAACATCGCCATGGCTTTGGCGCGGTTTTTCGGCTGAGAGCGCTCCACCTGACAGGCGACAATGACGCCGGAGGGGATGTGGGTGATGCGGACAGCGGTTTCCACCTTGTTCACGTTCTGGCCGCCTTTGCCGCCCGCGCGATAGGTGTCCACCTTGAGATCGTCTTCACGCACTTCGATGTCGATGTCTTCCTCGTTATCCGGAGTGACATCGATGGAGGCAAAGGACGTGTGGCGCTTCTTGGCGGCATCGAAGGGAGAGATGCGCACGAGGCGATGCACGCCGCGCTCGGCCTGGAGGAAACCGAAGGCGTTTTCGCCCACGATTTCCAGCGTGGCGGAACGCGTGCCCACGTCGTCACCTTCCTGGTGGTCGATGATGGATACCTTGTAACCGCGACGCTCGGACCAGCGGACGAACATGCGCATGAGCATATCCGCCCAGTCACAGGCCTCCGTGCCACCGGCTCCTGAGTGGACGGTGAGGAAGGCATTGCCGTGGTCAAACGGGCCCTTGAGGAGAAGCTCCAGTTCGTAATCGGCGATGGCCTTTTGCAGCGCATCGAATTCGACCTGCACTTCTTTATAACTCTGCGTATCCCCCTGTTCCTTGGCCAGCTCGATCAGCACGGGGAAGTCCTCCACGCGCGTTTCCAGCTCACCCAGCGGGTTGATCTGCTTTTTGATCACGTTGGCGCGATCAATCACTTTCTTGGCGGCTGCCTGGTTATCCCAGAAGCCCGCGTCGGTCATCTTGTGTTCGAGCGCCGACAGCTCTTCGGTCAGTTTAGGGAGGTCAAAGATACCTCCGGAGTTCGCTCAGGCGGCCTTTAAGGCTCGCCACGTCGAACGCCTGGAGGTCGGTCAGGACTGACTTGGTGGTCGTTTCCATAGGACGTGGGTGATAGGACACAGACACGCGGGATGCAAACGAGAATTGAGCGGAGTGCGGGAATGGAAGGCTCGTCAGCGGTCAAGGGAGTCAAGATGGGCTTCGTGAAGTGGGAAACCGAGCTTCTTTTGACCCCAACTCGATGCGAATCCTGACGTCAGTCAAGCGGCGGTTCGGTGAGGTTCCAAATAACGCTCCATAAGCCACTGCCAGTGTCGCGCTGGACCGGGATGGCGTAAATCCTCGAGCAGATCATTCGTGGGCAGAAAGCGGGCGATTAATCGACCTTCTTGCTCGATCTCACAGTAGCTGAGCCTTGGCTTTCGGATAATTTTGATCTCCATGGACTCATCGAGAGGGACCTCAGATCTTTCCCCCGTTCCCAAGACAATCCTCAACTGCCCCGGAACGATTTCGACTTCGCGGTCGAGTGTTTTGAGAAAACGTCTGGCCAGGATAAAGTAAGAGCCGATGCCTGCCGTCCAGATGCAGCCAAACGCAAGGCCTCCACCGAGATCGTTGCTGCCCGAACTCATGAGCATCATCCAAACCACTCCAACAAAGCCCAAGCATAAGCCATGCAGGCCGTATTTAAACAACCCATAGGCAAGTCTGCTGGCGAGAACCGTCGTTGGCATCAATGTGAGCGCTTTGTCCACCATCGCTAAATGGCATTCGCGTGTCAAACCTACGTGAGGGGGCGCTAGGCTCGTAGCTTAAATAAGAACGGAGATCTACTTCCCCGACTCGAAGGGGCAGGAAAAGTCCGACAGTACCCCCAAAGCCTATCCTGTTATCGAGATTCTCAATAACCCGATCGAATTCTCATCAAGAAGGGCTTTGCGTCTCAATAAGGGGGATTCAGTCTCAGACTGCATGATGCAGAGTGGCCATGGAGCGATGCAGACTGGCCGTGCAGCGATGCAGAGTGGCCACGGTGCATTGCAGGGTGCCCGTGATCTAGGTCCGTTGATCCACCAGGGGAAAGCTCAAAGAATATGGGAGCCGAGAACCGGAGCGCACACGTCCCGCGTGTCGACAGCCGCGTCCTCGCGGCGGTCCGTTCTCGGCGGTGATGGCGGGTCGGACTGAAGAGGAAGTGAGCACGTGTCTGAGGCCGATGACGAACCACTCATCCACACTGATGAACACTCATGACTCTGAAACAGCATTCATGAGTGTCGATCAGTGCCCCTGAATGGTTTGCCCCTTGAATTCTAGGATCATGCCTCCAGAGAAGGTTTTCAGCGAGGACGCAGGAAAGGGGCCAAGTGATTGCGTTCGGAGCCATCATTCGCTGAGGGAGAATGTGCTGCCGAGTTGATGCGTCGGGCCGGTAGGGCGCTCAGTCCCTGAGCGCCGCCGGGTGTGGTGGGTGGGAAGTTATGCGGGGCAATAGACTGCCTGGGACCGTTCGCGGCGGTGCCTGGTTAGGCGAGGTCGATGGGTTTTGTTGCACGATTCTGAACCCCTCTGGGCCACTGGGATAAGTCACACTTGATCTTATAACCATCGTCTACTCCAAGACTGAAAAAGAGAGGGTCAGAAAAACACGGCCCTGTATGGACCGGCTTGTTGACGAATCCTGAGCGCAAGCCCTTGAAATACTCGAGTGCAGCCTCGCTTCCATAGACGGGTTCGATGATCGCGCTGACCTCACGGCGCGTGAAAGGAAGCGGTGCAAGCCAAAGGGGGATCAGATAGACTAGGAGACTAGCAAGGTTGATTGGAATCGTGAGAGTAAATCTGATGAAGGAAAGCATTTCTGGGAAAATGCGCGGAAACCTTTGGGATAGGCGCTTGCGATGGCAGGGCACGCAGCGGCCACCGTAAATCCGAACCGTCTGCTCGGTGATAGTCTTGTTGCATCGTTTACAGCGCATGACGTGCGAAGTTGACTCGTCTAGGCTATGCCGACGGCGAGCGCAAGACTCCGATCATGCGACAGACAGCTACGAGCCGTTACCACCAATGGTTTGTCTGCCCACGTTTGGCCGATGGCCTAGCTCGCAGTGGTCGTAGGTTTTATGGCTAAACGTATCACTATCCGCAATTGGGCTCTAACGAGGCCAGTCAGTCGCCGTCACCATCCATGCCGTCAGATGAGGGATGTGGTGTATCGGAGGCATCTACAGAAGCATACCAAAACGAGCGACGCGTGTCGTTTGAGGTAATGTTCAGAGCCTCCGCCTCACGTGCAGCCAGTCGCGTCTGTTCCCTGTGGCGCATCATCAGCACTGTAGCCGAGACAATGACTGCTAGCAGCGAAAGGCCAATCAGTGTGCTTATCCAATCCATAGTCGGTGATGCGGAGTGACCCTGCGAAGTTGACCGAACAGGTCAATGATCGATAAACTTGTTGTTTTGTCAGCCACTTTATCTCCGACACAAAGGCGGCTTTGCGACGGGATTTTGAAGCCATGATGTCGTTTTACCTTTTCACTGACGTGCAAAGCAACACAAGGATTAGTCCTTGGGGCAATGATTGGGGGGCAAAGACATTGATTGATATTCCCCATACAGCCCCCACCCTCTCGAGCAATGCCGCAGACCGAGAGACCGGAGCGCGAGTATGGCGGAGCCTACTCGCCTAACTTTCCTGAGATGGGGAGGTCCGTAAAAGGTGGGGTGGTCGTGGATGTTGCAGGGGCCTTGGCCGTGCGGTGTCGAAGGGAGGGACAAGTGGCGAGTAGCATTCGCTTCGCTCAGCATACTCGCGCTCCGGTCGGGCGACTGCGTAAGTCGAGACAAGGGAGCGAGAGTCGGTCTACGAATCGCCTAACTTTCCTGAGAAGAGGAAAGCGAAGCGTTTTTCCTCAAGCTCAGGCGCTCGCCGCATTGAAGGACTTGATGGGGCTGCTGGAGGCGGTTGCAGGCTTGCACAAACTCGTCAGGTGTCTCGGTATTGAAGGTGAACATGTCGTAGTGGCAGGGCACGACGAGCCGGGCGCGGCAGGCTTTGGCGAGGGCGGCGGCTTCGGTGCCGTTGAGGTTACCGGCGACTCGGCGTTCGGGGCGGTTGCCGTTGATGGGCAGCAGCATGAGGTCGCAGCTCAGTGGGCGAAGGGTTTCGACCAAACCGTCATGCCAGAGGGTGTCGCCACTATGATAAAGGGTGAAGGGACCGCAGCGCAGGACGAAACCGAGATAATGGTGGCGGCCTTGGTCATCGACTTTGAGATCGTTATGCGCGGCGGCGATGCCCTCCATGCTCCAGTCGGGTGTTTCATGCCGAACCCCATGATCGAGAGGGTGATAGGTGAGCGAGGCATCTCCGAACCGGGTTTGAGCATCGGCGAGAATGGCGGCGGGCAGAAAAAGGGGCAGGCCAGGATTGGCGGCGGCGAGAGGGAGTAAGGTCTCGGCATCAAGGTGATCCGTGTGCAGGTGACTGGCGGTGACGAGGGTGAGATCGGTCAGGCGAGCGGGATCCACACAGCGCTCGGTCATGCGGACGTGGGGTTTGTCCGTGTGGGCGTATTTGACTGTCAAAGAGTCGGACAAATAGGGGTCGAACAGGAAGGAATGCCCGTTCCAGCTGATCAAAAAGCCACTTTGCCCAAGCCACCACAGGTCCAACCTCTCCGGGCTTTGAGGGGTTGACGCGATGTCCTGGAGCAGGGCGTCATCTTTCTGAAGCGGGCGAATCATGGGAGCAAATTCGGGAAGTTTTGAGCGAATGCCAGCGGGAGCAGAATAGTGCCTGAAGAGGAGCAGGTGCCGAAACCCTCGAAAACCGCCGTTTGCCAAAGGCCGGAAAGCTGCTACTCTCCGCGCCCTTTCCCCCAAACGCCCATCTAATGACCCCTCCTTCCAAGATCCGGAACATCGCCATCATTGCCCACGTTGACCACGGCAAGACCACGCTCGTGGACTCCTTGCTGCGCGCCAGCGGTAACTTCCGTGAAAATCAGGCCATCGCCGAGCGTGCCATGGACAGCATGGACCTCGAGCGTGAGAAGGGCATTACCATCAAGGCTAAGAACACGTCCGTTCACTGGAATGATCACATCATCAACATCGTGGACACTCCTGGACACGCCGACTTCGGTGGTGAGGTGGAGCGTGTGATGAAGATGGTGGATGGGGTGATGCTCGTGGTGGACGCCTATGAAGGGCCGCAGGCGCAGACACGTTTCGTGCTGAAAAAGGCAATGCAGCAGGGGATTAAGCCAATCGTGCTGATCAACAAGATGGACCGTCCGCACATCAAGCCGGATGAAGTTCATGACAAAGTGCTGGAACTCCTCATGGAGCTGGAAGCCACGGAAGAGCAGTTCAATGCACCTTTCGTTTACGGCAGTGCCCGTGCAAGCTGGGTCACTGACCACGCCGACGGTGAGCAGAAGGACATGACCTTCCTCCTGGAGCAGATTGTGAAGCACATCCCTGCGCCAAAAGCTGAACTGGAAGGCAGCTTTGAGATGCTGGTTTCAAACATTGATTGGGATAACTTCGTGGGCCGTGTGGCCATCGGTAAAGTGACCCGTGGCACCGTGAAACTCGGCGACCGCGTGTTCCTTCTGGGCAAGACCCCAGATGAAAAACCGAAGCCGATCAAGGTGACCAAGGTTTTCCAATACACCACGCTGACCACCAGTGACTCCGTGGAAGGCGGTGCCGGTGATATCGTGGGGATCTCCGGCTTTGAAGACGTGGATATCGGTCAGACCGTGGCCGGTGCTGCGGATGCGCCAGCTCTTCCTTTCGTGGCCATTGACCCTCCGACCATCGTCATGCAGTTCGCGGTGAATGACGGCCCTCTGGCTGGTCGTGAAGGTGATCACGTGACTTCCCGCAAGATCCGCGACCGCCTGGATCGTGAGCAGAAGATGAACGTGACCATCAGTGTCTCTGATACCGATACTGCGGGTATCTTTGACGTGAGTGCCCGTGGAGCGATGCAGATCGCCGTGCTGGTGGAGCAGATGCGCCGTGAAGGTTTTGAAGTGCTCGTCTCTCGTCCGATGGTCATCACCAAACGCATCGACGATGTGATCTGTGAGCCGTTCGAAACGCTCTACGTGGACGTGCCGGATGACTACCTCGGTGGCGTGATGAAGACCATCTCCGAGCGTAAAGGCAAGATCGAGGATATGAATGCCCACAACGGCCGGACCAGCCTCCAGGCTTATATCCCAACTCGTGGTTTGATCGGTTTCGAATTTGAACTGATGAACTTGACTAGCGGTCATGGTATCCACAGTCACCTGTTCCGTGAATACGCCCCGCACGCCGGTTACATGCAGACCCGCAGCACCGGGACTCTGGTCAGCACGGAATCTGGCGAAGCCACCGCCTATGCTCTGGATACGATCCAGGAGCGCGGCAAGCTGTTCGTCACTTCCGGTGATCAAGTCTATGATGGCATGATCGTGGGTGAAAACCCACGCACGGACGACCTGCCTGTGAACCCGACTCGCAGCAAGCAACTCACCAACTTCCGCGCAGCCGGTGGTGACAAGGGCATTCAGCTCACGCCTCCTGTCAGATTTGGTCTGGAGCGTGCCATCGAGTACATCGCCCCTGATGAACTCGTGGAAGCCACGCCGAAGAGCATCCGTCTCCGCAAGCGCACGCTCGACTCCGCCCAGCGTCTGCGTGAGCGTAAGCGCATGGAAGCCGAGATCGAAGCCGCAGGTTGATCCTCGGGTTCGCCTTCATCCGAAACATTCTAAACCGTTCTCGCTGATGTCAGCGAGAACGGTTTTTTGCTGTGTGGAACAGTCTGTGAGTTCGAGATCGAGAAGTTGGATCGATAAGAATCCGCATTTCAAGACTGCTTGGGGAGGGTTTTTGCGAGTATTCTTGGCATAGTTTATCTTGGAGAGAGTCAGAGAACCGGGTAGAAAATCGGTTTTTCCGCCGCTATTCATGACGCGCACGTTATCCATCCGGGACTTTTCCATTGCTCTGGCTCTGCTGGGGATCTGTGGGTTCTTTGCGATCGTTGAGCCCAAGTTTCTTGACTCTCGTAACCTGTCGCTGCTGATGACAGAGCTGTCCATCACGGCCACTTTGGCGATGGGCATGCTTTTGGTTATTCTGCCCGGGCACATCGATTTGTCCGTGGGCAGCGGGCTGGCGCTCTTGAGCGGGATTGCCACTGTTTTGACAACGAAGGCGGGCTGGCCAGCGCCGGTGTCGCTGAGTGTCGGCCTCATCGCTGGGCTGCTGATTTGGTGGGGCAAGGGGATGCTGGTCGTGCGGGAAAGGATTCCCGCTTTCATCGTGACCTTGGCAGGTTTGCTGGTCTTTCGTGGCTTGTTTTGGTTGGTGATTCAAAATCAAACCGTACCGGTGGTGGCGGGTGGCCAAACGAATCTTTATTCCCTCATCAGCACCTATTATCTACCTCCGATGGTTGGCTATGGCGTGGCTGCAGTGATCATCGCCGTCTTTAGCTTCGCTGCCATCCAAGGCCGCAAACAACGCCGACTCAATGGCTTTGAGGTCGAGGATGGGGAAGCGCTTTTCATGCGTCTCTTCATTGCCGCGCAAGCCGTACTGCTCTTTGTTATTGTGACCAATCAGTTTCGCGGCATTCCGTTGCCCGCGTTGATTTTCGGCGTTGTGGCTCTGTCGGTTTACTTACTGACCCAGCACACCGCTTTTGGCAGGTATCTTTATGCGATTGGAGGTAATCCCGAAGCGGCTTTGGTTTCGGGAGTGCCTGCTGGAAAAGTAGTGATCGCTGCGTTTGCTCTGATGGGTGCGATTGTGGCCATCACGGGTTTCATGCTGACCTCCTATACAGGAAACTCGACCACCGATCTCGGGGAGTGGATGGAATTGGACGCCGTGGCTGCCTGTGTGATTGGCGGAGTGAGTCTGCGTGGCGGGCGTGGTAGTGTGTTAGGCGTGCTCGCCGGTGCTCTGATCATGGCGGCTTTGCTCAATGGCATGACGTTGATGTCTGTTTCACCTGAGTATAAACTGGTGGTGCGTGGCAGTGTGCTCCTGGCGGCGGTCTGGCTGGATATGCGGCTTACGCGTCAGTAAGACGTGCCGGTGATTTCATTGGCAAAGGTATTGATGTGCTCAATCACCGCGTCCGTTTCTTGGGTGTCACAACCGATGTCCTTCAGGGTCTCGAGAAGATGCCCGACAAACAGCGCAAAATGATGGCGACTGATCCCCCGTCCGTGATGGATGTGTCCGAGTGATCGACCGGAATACATGATGGGCCCGCCTAGAGCCATGCAGAAAAACTCGGTCTGCATCGCGCGCAGGCGATCCATCGAACTGTGGCGGAAAAACGGGGCGAGCTCTGGATCTGCCAGCACCCGAATGTAGAACGCTTCAATGAGGGCGGCGATTGCTGATTCACCACCGAGCCGTTCGTAGAGAGAAGGTAACGTGCTCATAATCCCAGTGTGCCTTAGCCTGGCTATTGTTGCCACAATCAGTCGCACCAATCCTCGCCCCTGACTTGATGGGGATTGGATCAATCTTGCGATTCAGGTCACGGTAAGGTTAATCGGACATGCGAAGAGCGTCATTCGGCATGAGTCCGGTGAACAATTCTGTCCGATATCAGCGTTGATAAGCCTGATAACATCAAGCTATCGTCAACCTCCTATGTCCCGCTCCGTTTCCGACTCGAATGCCCCCAAATCCTACACTGGCACTTGGATAGCCACGCTGTTGCTCATCGTCGCATTTGTGGCCGGGTTAATGGTCTTCCCCCCTCTTTTTGAAAAGCCGACGGAAGAGGCGTCCAGCATGGTGCTCTTCGTGGGGCGTTTCCACCCCATCCTCTTACATTTGCCCGTGGGAGCCCTCATCGTACTCTGCGCCATGGAGTTGGGCTGTCTGACTCGCAGTGGTGAGGAGAAGCTCGGTCCAGCGGCGCTTCTCACGCTCTGGGTCGGGGCGGCAGGAGCGGTGGTTGCGGTGCTTGCAGGCATCATGCTGTCCCGTGAGGGGGGCTATGAAGGAGGTAATTTCACCCTTCACCAGATGCTGGCTCTAGTCGGCACCGCAGGAGTTCTTTTGGCTCTTGTTGTGCGAATCATTGGCATGGGGCAGGGGAGCTTTGAGCTCCTCTATGCTTACCGTGCCATTTTCTTTCTATCCTTCGGTGTGATGGGCCTTGGCGCTCACTTTGGCGGTAACATGTCCCATGGTAACAAGTTCCTCACCGAGCATGCGCCGGAGCCGATCAAAAGCCAGATGACCAGTATGGAAAAATGGATGCTGAGCTTTGTTGAAAAACCTAAAGTCACGCCTCCCGCTATAGTTCAGGACAGCGCCAGCCCTGAGCCGGTAACCAACGCTCCACAAACTCCAACGGTTCTTCCGACCGGTTCTCCCTCAGCGCCTCTGGGCGGTCTAACTACCTCCGGGGAAAAACTCGTTTTCCAGAACATCATTCTGCCTATCCTTGAGGCGAAATGTAATAAGTGTCACAATGAAGAAAAATCCAAAGGCGACCTGCGAATGGATACCTATGAATTGGCAATTCAGGGCGGCGAAAGCGGAATAAACTTCGTGGCCGGAAAACCCGCCGAAAGCCTCAGCATCCAGCGCATTGAGCTGCCCATCGATGACGATGAGCACATGCCACCGGATGGCAAAGACCAGCTCACGACTGAGGAGGCGGCTCTCATCCGTTGGTGGGTTCAGTCGGGTGCCTCAAACACCCAAAAAGTCGCCGAGGCTCAATTTCCATCTGAAACTCAGGCCACAGTCGCGGCTCTCTTGAAAGGACAGCCGTAGTTGCAGCGAACCTTACTCTCTTTTTAGCCACCCACGATTCCTAGCGTATGTCCCTCCGCCATTCTCTTCTGTGCCTTTTGGCTTTGTCCACCCTGGCTTCTGCTGCTGACAAGCCAGCCGCAGATCCTGCCATGAAAGCTGTCGTGGATCAGGTGAATGCCACGGGGGCCTCATTGATGCCCGTCTCAGCCGAGGGCAAGACTTACCGCTTCACGGCGCTCAATGTGGCCAAGGACTTTACCGATGCAGGCTTGACCCCTCTGGCTTCGATTGCGGATAAGATCACCTCGCTGGACCTAGCTCGCAGCAAGATCACGGATGCTGGGCTCAAGGCGGTCGGTGGCATGAAAAACCTCACCGAGCTCCACTTGGAGAACACCAGTATCTCCGATGCGGGCTTAGATCACATCAAGGGGCTCACGGCCTTGGAGTATCTTAACCTTTACAACACCAAAGTGACCGATGCCGGGATCGCCAAGCTGACCGGGCTCTCCAAACTGAAGGCGCTCTATCTCTGGCAAACAGGGGTGACCAAAGCTGGGGTAGCTCAGATCAAAGGCAAGCTCCCTACCGTGCAAGTCAATGTCGGCTGGAGCCCTGAAGACGACGCCAAACCTACCCCCGTAGCGGCTGCGGCTGCACCGGCCGTGGCGGCGGCCAAGCCTGCTGCGCCAGCCCCAACGAAACCGACAGAGGCCCCCAAACCGACGGAAGTCGCACCAGCCACGTCAGCCAAACTGGATCCGGCCATTGCGGCTAAGGCCGTGGTCTATCGGGATGTGATCGCACCGATCCTGGAAGCCAAGTGTGTGAGTTGCCACGGTGCTGAGAAAAAGAAAGGGAAGCTTCAGTTGCATGACTTTGCCTCCATCATGAAAGGCGGCAGTGAAGGGGATGTGAACGTGGTGTCCGGCAAGCCTGATGACAGTCTTATGCTGGTGCGTATCAAGCTACCGGAGGATGACGATGAGCACATGCCTCCTAGCGATGAGCCCCAGATGACCAAAGAAGAAGTCGCTCTTCTCAAGTGGTGGATCGCCACGGGGGCGTCTGAGTCGGCGACAGTGGCCGCGGCCAAGCCTACCGCCGATGTGGAAGGCGCTCTGGCCACTCTCCTGAGCAAAGGGTTGCCTAAAACAGAGGCGAAGGTCGTAAAAGAAGAAAAGCCCAAAACTAAACCGCTGACAGACGCGGAAAAGAAACAGGTCGCCGAGATCACTGCGAAGGTGGCTTCACTGAACGGTTCGCTCATGCCGCTTGCTCAGGATACCGAGCAACTTCGTCTGAGCGTCATCAACGCCACCGACAAGTTTGGCGATAAGGAATTGGCGATGTTGGCACCCATCGCGACGCATATTCTCTGGGTGGACCTAGCCCGAAGCAAGGTGACGGATGCGGCTGCGGATACCCTGGCTAAAATGACCAATCTGCAGCGTCTGCATCTGGAGAACACCAAAGTGACGGACACCATCCTGCCTAAGCTCGCCGTGCTTCAGAAGCTTGAGTATTTGAACCTTTATGCCACCAAAACGACCGATGCAGGCATTGCTAAATTGGCTGGAGCCAAAGGCCTCAAAAAACTCTTCGTGTGGCAGACCGGTGTGACAAAAGCCGGAGCACAAGCGCTCGAAGGCCAGATTCCTGGTCTGAAGGTTAATGTGGGGCTTAGTGAAGCTGAGATTGCCAAGCTGACAGCCCTTCCTCCCGCACCACCGCCTGCTCCTGCTCCTGCAGCTAAAAAAGAAGAGCCAAAGAAGGATGCTGCCAAACCTGCTGCTCCTGTGGCCAAAAAGGAGGGCACTCAGCCCGCCGCAGCTCCGAAGCCCGAGGCAAAGCCCGCTGCTAAACCTACCCCGGACGCCAAAAAAGAGGCTCCTCCAGCAACAGCTCCGGCACCGAAGGCAAATTGAGGAGCGTAGCTCTCGCGCTTCCTTTCTTGTTTTGGAGCTTTTCTTGAGCGAACTAACGGTTCGCCGTTCTCGTTCGTTGACTAAACACCCACATGATTGCTCTCACCCCTAGAGCCCCCCATTCTTCTCTCGCGGGTCTTCTTTTGGCCTGCCTGCCAGCTCTCGTCTCCTGTGAAAGGATCACGGAGCGCATGGAAATTACCCAGACCCGAGAAATTTCCAGCTATGAGGCCAAACCGAAACTCAATGCCTATCCTCAAGAGCGTTTTGGTGATGAACGCCTGCTGTGGGAGACTCCCGCAGGCTGGGGCCGTGCGGAGCGTAGTCAGATGCGACCGGTGAATCTCACGTTCGGTCCGAACAAGGAAGGCGAGTGCTACCTCTCCATGCTGCCAGGTGGAGCCGGTGGTGTGCTGGCTAACGTGAATCGCTGGCGTAAACAGATGGGACAGCCGGATATAACCGAAGAAGAGCTGGCCAAGCTGCCGACGAAGACTCTCATGGGGATTCAGGGCGTTTTTGTGACGGTGGACGGCAACTACACCAATGTCGGCGCCACTGAGGCCAAAGAAAACTACCGCTTGCTCGGTGTCGTAGCCACGCTGGGAGATTCCGGTCTCTTTGTCAAAATGGTCGGTCCTAAGGATCTGGTGGAGGCCAATACGGCAGCTTTTGACCAATTTGTCGGTTCTTTGAGTCTGCGCATGCCGCAGTGAGTCTAACGCTTTGTATCGACCCTTTTTTGAAATGTCTGCCACGTCTTCCACCAATGTGCCTGCCCGCGTATTCGCCTTCTTTGCCTCATACGGCTTGGCGATCGTGGTGTTGAGCTTCCTGCTTTTGATCACTTTTCTGGGCACCTTAGCCCAGAAGGACATGGGGCTATTGGATAGCCAGCGCCTTTACTTTGATTCCTGGGGCCTCATCCACGATTTCAAAATGGGTGATGTCGTCTTGCCTGTGCCGCTTCCTGGGGGCGGGCTCTTGATGGTGATCCTGTTCATCAACATGCTTTGCGGTGCAGTCATTCGCATACGCAAGGGCTGGAGAACCATTGGGGTCCTCATTTCACACTTGGCCATCATGTTCATGCTTGTAGCCGGGTTCGTGAGTTTTCTCTACAAGTCAGAAGGCGCCATGCCCTTGTTTGAAGGTCAAGCCAGTGACCAGTATCAGAGCTACCATCAGCGTATCATTGAGATCCGTCGCTTTGATGCTGCTGGCAAAGGGGAAGACACGGCACTGATCATCCCGATGAGCCATTTTTCAGATCTCGGCCCAGGTAAGGCACGTGACTTTTTTGCCAAGGACCTTCCTTTTGAAATTCAAGTCACAGGGTATCAGCGCAATGCAAACATCGTTCAGGCGGAAGACGGTGAAGTGGGTGCCATTGATGGTTATCGCATCCAACCCGTGAAGCTGGCGAAGGAAGATGAAGCCAACGTATCGGCTGCGGAGATCACCATCAAACCCAAGGAGGGCACACCTCAAAAAACGCTTCTCTGGGAAGGGGCACTGGCACCTTACACCTTCAAGGCGGGAGACCATTCTTACACCTTCGCTCTTTCCCGGATGAAGTGGAAGCTGCCTTTCGCCATCCGTCTGGAAGACTTCCAGCGTGAGCTTCATCCAGGCACCATGAAGGCCAAAAAATACACCAGCCATGTGACCAAGATCACGAACGGCAAAGAGGATCCTTTGGTGGTGACCATGAACGTGCCGGTGCGTGATCAAGGTTATGTGGTCTATCAGGCCAGCTTCAGCACGGGCACCAGCGGTGAGCAGTCGGTGTTCACCGTGGTCAAAAACCCTTCGGACCAATGGCCGCTCTGGAGCTGTGTGGCGGTTTCCATCGGCCTGATCATTCACTTCGTCATGCACTTGGTGCGGTTCCTCAGCCGCGCGCTCAAACCCAAAGCGGCCTGATTCACCTCTTAGCGCTCTCTGGCTCATGAAACATTTTCTTTGCTTCCTTTTATTGATGACCGGTCTGCTTCAGGCTCATGCCCAGCAGCAGCCAGATCCAGCG
The DNA here is from genome assembly GCF_900167535.1 of Prosthecobacter debontii. NCBI lineage: Bacteria > Pseudomonadati > Verrucomicrobiota > Verrucomicrobiia > Verrucomicrobiales > Verrucomicrobiaceae > Prosthecobacter > Prosthecobacter debontii. The sequence continues at coordinate 61,802 of NZ_FUYE01000010.1, read as the reverse complement.
ATCTTACGAGATCCTGAGATCATCAAAACCTTCCAATCCCTGCCCGTCCAGGAAGGAGGTCGTGTCAAACCGCTGGATACCTATGCGCGTTATCTGTTGCTGCGCTTGCATGGTAAACAAAGTATCTCCGTGGATCACCCTTCACTGCCTGGAGTCACCAAACTCAAGGCCACCGAGTGGCTCCTGCTCACCTGGTTCCGTCCCGACATTGCCCGAGACCTGCCGCTGTTCGTTGTCGATAACTCTCAAGCCGTCGGGGAAATCGGAGTGGACCCCAAAGGTCTCCGGGATCGCTATTCCTGGAACGAAATCGTCAAAGGCAAAGAAGAACTGGTCAAACGCGCGCAAGCCTACAGCGAGATTCCCAACGATTCTCGCACAGGGGTTCAGCGCAATGTGATCGACCTCGCTCGCAACTTCTTCGATTTCGATGCAGTCAGTGACTTTCTCACGGCTGCTCGCACCGATTGGAAAAAGGAGATTGCCGCTATTCTACCTCCGGAAGCCTCCAAGGACTTTACGGATGCAGCCACGCTGAGCGTCTGGGATGTAGCTGAGAAACTCGGCGTTCTCATTCGCGATCATAAACTGGAAGCACTCGGGCAAGAAACCAGTAACAAGCTCCTCGAACTGTTCATCAACACCACGCTTCGTCCTGGCAAGACGCTGGCCTTTCTCCCGCCGGATGACCTCAAAAACGATACTTGGATGACGGTCGAGCAGACCATCACCAATCTCATGCGGGATGGCTCACTCTCGGAAGGCGACTTGCGTCGTTCCAAAGGTAAAGACGCCCTCTACGCGGCTAGCTTGAATGCGGACACCTTTAAAACCGCGGCCAAGACGTTCGTGGATGACGTCCGAACCCAGGCGGAAAAGCGTGGTGAGCTGAAGCATGTGGACCGTGAGGTCAGCTACTATAAAGCGGACTACTTCACTTACGCTCTCGTGTGGTATTTGCTGGGCTTCTTGGTGAGCTTCGTCGGTCTCGTCGCTCCGCAGACTTCTTGGGCGCGCTGGACTGCTCGTATCGCCTGGGTGACGCTTATTCTGGCTCTGAGTTACAATGTTTGGGGTATCGTCCAGCGTTGCATCATCAATGAGCGCGCCCCCATCGCGACGCTTTACGAAACCATCATCTTCATCACGGCCAGCATCGGCTTGGTGGGGTTGTTTGTGGAGCGAGTCACCCGTCAGGGGATCGGACTCGTGGTCACTGGTTTTGTGGGAGCGCTGGGCATGTTCTTGTCCAATCGTTTCATGGCCCTGGATGGACAGGATACGATGCCGACCCTTGAGGCGGTTTTGATCACCAATTTCTGGCTGGCCACTCACGTGACTTGCATCAATATTGGTTATGCGGGAGCCATGCTCGGTTCCATCATGTCCATGGTGTATGTCATCTATCGCTTGGTGGCTCGTGGGGATGATGTGGCTAACGTCCGCCGCCTCATTACCCGCATCACTTATGGGATCGTCTGCTTCGGGCTTCTCTTCGCCTTGGTGGGCACGGTCTTGGGTGGAATCTGGGCTAACGATAGCTGGGGGCGCTTCTGGGGGTGGGACCCGAAGGAAAACGGCGCTCTCATGATCGTGCTCATGGGCCTGATCATCCTTCATGCCCGTCTCGGTGGTTACATTCGTGAAATCGGTCTGCACGCCCTATCGCTCGTGTTAGGAGCGGTGACGCTGTTCAGTTGGTTCGGGGTCAATCAGCTTAGTATTGGCCTGCACAGCTATGGATTCACCGACGGGATCACCCTGGCCTTGAACACGGGCTACAGCATCAAGGCGATCTTTATCCTCGCATGCTTGGCGTTCTGGTGGCAGGAGCGTGCCGAGAAGAAAAGAGCCGCTGCCTAAACGGCATCGAGGTTCGTATCCTTTGATCTTTTCCCTTTCAATTTTCCGTGCCCATGAGCATTCCTCTCGAAGATCTTTTCAACGACGTCATCGACAAAGCCCAGCGTGGCTTGGGTTTAACCAACGATGTGTTGGCGGATCGGGTCGGAGTGACGGCTGCTGCGGTGGAAGCCACCAAGGAAGGTGCCACCGATGCCTCCGTGTTGATGAAGCTGGCCGCTGCCTTAGGCTTGCACGGGCCGAGCTTGGCCGAGATGTCGGATCACGCTTGGGAACCTGAACCGGTCGCGTTGGAGGGCTTGGTTCAATTCAACACCACCTTCCATGACATGACGGTGAATGCCTATCTAGTCTGGGATCCGGCCACGAAAGAAGCCGCTGCCTTCGATACCGGCGCAACCGCTCAGCCCATGGTGGAGAAGATTCAAGAGCTCGGCCTGACCTTGAAGTATCTGTTCCTCACCCATACCCATCCGGATCATGTGGCCGATATCCCCACGCTCCAGGCCCCAGAGGTTCTGGTCAGCGAGCTTGAGCCGCATGCGGGAGCCAAGAGCTTTGTTCCGGGCACCGAATGGTCCGTGGGAAGCCTGAAAATCGGTTCACGAGTCACCACCGGGCACTCCAAAGGTGGCACTACCTATGTGATCACCGGCTTGCAGAAGCCCGTGGCCATCGTCGGGGATGCCTTGTTTGCCAGCTCCATGGGCGGCGGTGCGGTTTCTTTCACCGAAGCCTTGGCCACCAATCGCGCTCAGATCTTCACGCTTCCTGATGAGACCATCGTCTGTCCTGGACACGGTCCCATGACAACCATCGGTGAGGAAAAACGCCACAATCCGTTTTATCCTGAGTTCAAATAACTCGCGGCAGAGCAGGGGATCGAACTTGCCGAGGCTTTGCTCGCAAGTTTGATCTCGACTCATCGTTGGAGACTGACTACATCCCTAGCCTCCATGAAGAAGCTCCTTGCTCCTATACTCACTGTCGCACTCGCGGCAGGTCTTTATTTGGCCCAAGCTGCCGAAGCTCCCAAACCTTTGCGAGTCCTCATCGTCGCGGGTGGTTGCTGCCATGATTACGAACATCAGCAGACCATTCTCAAAGAAGGCATTGAGTCCCGCCTGAATGCCATTGTGGACGTCGCCTTCAATCCCGACAAAACCACCAAAGCCACCTTTGAGATCTACCAGACCAAAGACTGGGCCAAAGACTTCGATGTTGTCATTCACGACGAGTGCTCGGCCGATGTCACCGACCCTGCCTATGTGACCAATATCCTCGATGCCCATAAAGGCGGCGTTCCGGCGATCAATCTTCATTGCGCCATGCACAGCTATCGCTGGGGCAATTTTAAAGAGCCCGTCGCCGCAGGTGCGGACAACTCGCATTGGTATGAATTCATCGGTCTGCAATCCACCGGTCACGGTCCGCAGTCGCCTATCGACATCTCCTTCACGGACTCAACCCACCCCATCACCAAGGGCCTGGACAACTGGACCACCATCAATGAGGAACTCTACAACAACGTTCAGGTCCTCACCGCCAAGCCCTTGGCCAGCGGTAAACAAATGCAGATGCCTCGCGTGAAAAAAGGCCAGCAGCCTGACCCGAGCGCCAAGGCCACCGAAGCGAATGCCGTGGTTGCCTGGACCAATGAATACGGGCCTAACAAAACCCGTGTCTTCAGCACCACCATCGGCCATAACAACGACACCGTCGCCGATGCACGTTACCTCAGTCTCGTCACCCGTGCCATCCTCTGGACCACCGGTAAGCTCGCCGAAGACGGCACGCCAGCGGCAGGTTATGCGAAGTGATCGTTGATTTCAGCGCATTCCTCTTTCTTCCCTCGACCCCTGGTTGGCATGTTCCAATCAGGGTTTTTCATGGCCTTGTGAGCCAGGTGTAATAGCGGTTTCCTACCGCGTTCAGACTTGGGTTGTATTTTTAGCCTTGCCTCCATGAATCCCTGTGAGGTGTAATGCCTTCATGAATGAGCCCCCCCCCTCAGACACGAACCGGCTGGCGTTGGTGGCATTGGCTTGTGTCAGGTATTGTGCTGATTTTGCTGATCGACACTTTGATACCCTGTAGCTGTCGTATTACCGTCAAAGCCAACCAGATGAAGGCGGCCAGCAACTCGCGGCAGATCGTGGCGTTATTACTCACTTACGCGAGCGACTATGGCGACCACTACACGGATCATGGGCTGGATTTGACTCAGGTCACCTCCAATGAGGCCTTCCGTCGTTTAGTTCAGGAAGGCTGGGTTCCAGACGAGACCATCTTTGGCTGTCCGGGATCACGTTTCATGCCGGATAAAAATCTCGGCACCGCGCCTGACAATGATCAGGCACTCATTTCTGGAGAAAATCACTGGATGATGGTTGCTGGCCTAAGCCCGACATCGCCTTCCTACTACCCTGTCGTCCTGGAAAACACGGTTGATCTCTCATGGCCTCCGAGGTGGTGGGCGGATAAGGAGCTTAAACCTGTGCGTGGCAGAGCTTGGCCAAAAGATGGGATCGTCGTCGCCTTCAATGACGCTTCTGTTGAGACGGTGAAGCTGGATCGAAAAGGCGAGTATCTGCATCTACCCAAGCGGATCCTAGCTCCTGGTGGTAAAAAGCCATTACCTCCGATGACAATGCTCGATATCGAGGTGGCTGGAAAAGGCGATTATTCATACGGGTCACTCCCTGGTCTTCCACCCACAAAATAGCCATGCGACTTTTTCCCTGGATCTTATCTCTGCGACTCTGCCGACAAAATCGAATACAGCTGCTGCCCTAACGACGAGCTGCTGAAGGCTTATGACCTCCGTATCTGCGGGCTTGCCGGAGGGCATTGATTCGGCGATTGTGTAACAAGAGTTGTCTAAAAGAAAAGAGCGTATTGCGACGCATAGATAGCGCGAGCGGAAATGGGGTTTTGTGGGGCGATTAGGGCAAATCGAAAGAACCCTGGCCGTGAAACCTGGTCGGCGAATCTCGGAAAGAGCCTCTCGCCAGATACAAAACGCAGGTTGACACTCGCGGCTGAATCAGGATCATATCATCACATCAAGATGCGTTGATGTATTGGATTTCATTCCTCTAAACGAACCACGCCCTACCTACCCCACATGTCCGACTACAAAGTAAAAGACATCGGCCTCGCCGATTTTGGCCGTAAAGAACTCGACATCGCCGAGAGCGAAATGCCAGGACTCATGGCCACCCGTGAGAAGTATGGTCCGAAGAAGCCCCTCGCTGGCGTCCGTATCACCGGTTCCCTGCACATGACCATCCAGACCGGCGTGCTGATCGAGACGCTGAAGGAACTGGGTGCCGACGTGCGCTGGGCTTCCTGCAATATTTTCTCCACCCAAGACCACGCCGCTGCCGCCATCGCGGCCTCCGGCACACCGGTGTTCGCCTGGAAGGGCGAGACTCTGGAAGAATACTGGTGGTGCACCTGGAAGGCCATCATCTTCCCAGGAGACAAAGGCCCAGAACTGATCGTCGATGACGGTGGTGACGTGACCCTCCTCATCCACAAGGGTTATGAAATGGAAAACGGTGACACCTGGGTGGACACCCCTTCCGACAACCACGAAGTGAAAGTCATCAAGGACCTGCTCAAGCAGATCCAGAAAGAGCAGCCTGGCATCTTCCACACAATCGTGAAGGACCTCAAAGGCGTCTCCGAAGAGACCACCACCGGTGTGCACCGCCTCTATGAAATGGCCAAGGCAGGCAAGCTCCTGTTCCCCGCCATCAACGTCAACGACAGCGTCACCAAGTCCAAGTTCGACAACCTCTACGGCTGCCGCGAGTCCCTCCTGGACGGCATCAAGCGCGCCACCGACGTCATGATCGCCGGTAAAGTCGGCGTCGTCTGCGGTTATGGCGACGTGGGTAAAGGCTGTGCCGCCGCTCTGCGTGGCATGGGCGCCCAGGTCATCGTGACCGAAATCGACCCAGTGTGTGCCCTCCAGGCCGCCATGGAAGGTTACCGCGTCATGCCGATCGAAGACACCCTCGGCACTGGCGACATCTACGTCACCACCACCGGTAACAAGGACATCATCACTCTGGAGCACATGGAGAAGATGAAGGACCAAGCTATCGTCTGTAACATCGGCCACTTCGACAACGAGATCCAGGTGGACCGCCTGAACGCCCGCTCCGACGTCAAGCGCCTCAACATCAAGCCTCAGGTGGACAAGTACACCTTCCCGGCTGGCAACAGCATCTTCATGCTGGCTGAAGGCCGTCTCGTGAACCTCGGCTGCGCCACCGGCCACCCGAGCTTCGTCATGAGCAACAGCTTCACCAACCAGACCCTCGCTCAGATCGAGCTGTGGGAAACCAAGGACACCCGCCCTGTCGGCGTGACCGTGCTGCCGAAGAAGCTGGACGAAGAAGTCGCCCGCCTCCACCTGGCCAAGATCGGCGTCAAGCTGACCAAACTCTCCCAGGAACAGGCCGACTACATCGGCGTGCCTGTGGATGGTCCTTACAAGACCGATCACTACCGCTACTAAAAGTAGCCCCGTTGCGCCGCAACGGGAGCCTTGGAGCTCAATCGCTCAAAATGACAACGCGTCCGGCCCGAAAAGCCGGGCGCGTTTTTGTTTTCTGATTGGCCTTTCACCAAGGAGCGGCAGTTGCCAACTGCCTTCTTGGTACTCAGCGAGTGCCACTCCTTGAGACCGTTGCTTACCATGCATCGAATGAGCCGCTGCTCCGCTTGGGCTTCTAGCCAATCACGAAAAGCATTTCCGATGTGGCGTGGTCCTGTCTTCAAACCCAACGGGTTTGCGAATCACAGCGAAGAGTTGCTGCGCAACGGCTCCCCTGGAAAAAACGTGGCGATCAAACCCTGAATGACCGGTGAACCCCAAAGGGGTTCCAAATCTTTAGAGACCGCCTATTGTGGCTAGCTCGGAGTGGGTCTAAGTAGTGCTGCCAGCCGCTGACTGCGACATGACTCAGCGGCGTGGTCCGCACACTCCGTGTGCGGGTGACCGTGTCGGAGTACGAGCAAGGGCCTCTACATCCTTATGCCCCAGCCTGACGGTTCCTCTCATCCTCTCTTTAGTCTTCATCTTAACAAAAAGATTGGTGATCCGTCAAAGATCGATATTTTGCGCACCATATCGATTTATTCCGTTTAGCCCATGATTAAGAAAGCCAAACTTCATGCATCATGCTGTCCAAACTCCTTCAATCCTTGATGGGACGGGCCTTCAAGCTCATTCATGACCCGGAAATAACCGCTGCGTATCGCACTGATATTGATATCGCAGCACACTAATCACACTGTTCTGCCAAGAAATCATGACCCTCCACGATAACATTGCGATGAAGGTCCAAGCTCCGCGTGACGGCGTTTACTCGCAGGAGGAGCACTATTGGACCGTCCGTCCTGTTGACGAATGGGAGATGATAGATTGTCCGGGGTGGGTTTCGATTGGAGGTCCGGGAGTCGATCGGATTCAGTTTTGCTGCCACCCCGAGAAGGATGGGATCTACACTTACCACCCGATTGAACGCCAATTCGAACCCGTTGCCACGACCGTCGCAGATCTTGTGGATGGCTGGCAGTCTGGAAGAATCAAAGTCTGAACCCGGAAAAACATGAAGAAGCAGAACAAGTCATGGGTGGCAACGGCGGACAACGTCCCTCGTTCGCTTCGCTCTGTGAGTCCTGCGCCGCCGTGCCACCACATCTGACGTTAGCCCAACTAGAACACGCTTCCTGCCATGTGGCCATTCACACGCAAAAAGTCTTCACCACAGCAACCACTACCTCCAGTTTCCCCAGGTGGCGACAAGGCTGCCTCACTGGTCGAGAAGCATACGGGAGCGTTTTTCGGAAGTTTGCAGCAGCGCCCCAAGTGGAGACACATTACCGCTGAAACTTTGGCTGCAATTCCTGATGATGAACTCGAGATTGCTATCTTCGATATTGTTTGGGCCATGCCCATCAAGTCTCTTGATCAAAGCTTAACAACACTCTCGGAGCTTGGGATCGGTTATCAGACTATTTACACGACTCTTCAGCTTGAGACAGAGGTCAGCAATGGCGGTTTCCAACAGTATTTTTACAACTCGACTCGGCACTATTTCCCAATGGCTAGAGAGGGTTACCAGCGCCTTGGGCTGACCACTCTGGTTCAGATAGCGGATGCAGCCAAGGCTGCGTATGATGAGGAACTGGCGATGAAGCCTCCGCAGACGGAGGCTCCGGATGAGCAATTAGACGAGTTTATGTCTCGCTATGAAGACTCTAAAGTCGATTTAGCCACAGACCGGTTCTACGCGGAGAAAGAGGCCGCCAAGTCGGCTCGAACGACTTACATTCGTCAACACCCCGATCAGTTCTTTGGAGATTTCCGAGATCGTTACAAATGAACATCCATGTAACTAAGGCGAACAAGGCGCTGGTGGCAACGGCTCGTAGCAGTCTGTCGCATGAGCGGAGTCTTGCGCTCGCCGTCGCCATAGCTTTGACATTCAGCAAAATGAAACTGCCCGCAATTAAAGTGTATTGGTTGTCTTGGGCAGGGATCACGTGTGGGGCCCTCGGGCTCAAAATGATGCTTTTTTGGGTAGCTCCCAAATTCGACACGTCTTCATTTTTTATTGTCTACCTTGTTGGTGTTTGGCTTCCAATTGTGGTGCTCAATTTTCTTGAGGGTAAGGCATTGGCATCATCCGTGAGAAAGGCTCAAGCCAGTGGATGGGGTGAGGTGTCTGAATTAATCGGCCAAGGTGAAAGCTGGAGCAATCGATTCAAAATGATGAGCTTCCTTTTTTCTCCCGAAGACTTTGGTGATCGAGAATTCCTCATGATCAAATTGCGATATCGATCTTTTTTGAAGTTTGTTTTGTTCGCATTGCTCTCCTTTCCAATCGTAGCCGGTTTATTAAGCCTATGATTCGAACCACTTGGTGAGCCGTCAAAGATCGATATTTTGCACGCTATATCGATTCCTTTTGTTGAGCCCATGGTTAAGAAAGCCAAACTTCATGCATCATGCTCCCCAAACTCCTTCAAACCTTGACTGGACAGGCCTGCCCGCTCATGGATGCCCCGGAAATAACCACTGCGTATCGCATTGATATCGATATTGCAGCACACTAATGACACTGTTCGGCTAAGACATGAAGATCGCCACAATAGACCTGACGACGGTCACCGGATGGGAGTCTTTCCACGAACTCTTCGCCCAGTTGTTCGACTCTCCAGACTACTATGGCCGGAACATGGATGCGTGGATCGACTGCATGAAGGATTTTGCTGTTGGAGAGAGCAGCCTGCGTCTCGACCTCAAGGGGATGAGGGCACTGAAGACCCGTTGCCCTGAGATTTACGAAGCCCTCAATGAGTGCTCAGCGTTTATCAATTATCGGTCGGCAGAGTCTGGTGGAGATTCCGTTATTGCGCTTTGCTATGGACACACATGACACACAAGCCGAACAAAACAGATGCAGGCAACGGCTCGAAGGCTGTCTGTCGTGTCATCAACGTCTTGCGCTTGTCATCACCACAGCTTAGACGTCCGCCCAACTGACAGTGCCACCAACGACCATGGGACTATTCGAGTCTATTTTCGGCAAGAAGATCGCAGACCAGATTACGCCTGAGTCCGACAAGCGATATAATGCATTTCTGAACCAGTCGCTCGTAGAACTCAAGGCCCGGAATCAGCTTGCCATGGATGATCATGGCTTGGGGATGTTTGACGAGTGGTCACTGAATCAGGATGAGGGCATCTTGCGGTTCTTAGACGAGCAGGGCAACATCCGCATCGAAACGCCAGTTGTGATCCTGGGCACTTACTCAAGTCAGACAGCCACCTGGATGTGGGGATGGGCGAACAGATCTCTAGTTCCCGGACTGACTGCGGCGACTTGCGCCGTCAGAGACTACGGCGAATCCAACAGCATGGAGGATTTTACTCAGTCAAAGATCGAGTGCGATGAGGGGGAGGCATGGGCTTTCGCTGCAGCCGCGTGGAAGTTGCTCGGTGGTTCCGGTGTTTATCGGGGGCCCTCGGGGGCCCTCGGGGGCAGGTTATACATTTCTTCTCATGAAGGATATCACTTCCTATCCAGCAGGGAGATGATCGAAGCCACCGACCAACCAAGGGGGGAACGAGGCACAAGAGGCAACCGCTGGGGCTCCATGCCAGAGTCGCCTTTCGCTCATTTCAACCATCACCGCCGCCCCGGCGGGGTTGGCTCAGCTTAATGGTTAGGTGTTGCTACGTGCGTCCTATGAATGAAGCCCACCCACCCTCACCCGATGACGCCTACTGGAACACGGTCCCGTTGTCGGAGGCTTTCATGGCGTGGTGGCGAGAGCTGGTTTCCGTCGAGCGAGTCGAGTCGGAGCCGTTATTCGGCAGAGAGCGACCCTTGCCGCCGGACTTCCCCGATTGGGTCGCCCTCAAGCAACAACTACAGCCGGGCGACCAACTTTGGACCTTCGATAGCCCGAAGCGCTTTTGGAGCTAGTGCATGGGCTGGCAGGGCATTGTTGTCGTTCGTTCCGATAGCTTCGTGGTAGCCTGCACCACGGCGATGAATTAACCCATGACAACAGCCGCAATCCCTAACCATGCGCGGCAGCAAATGGCTCCGGTTTTGACTGTAAGGACCGTTACTGTATCGGAATCGTCCGGCATTCCGAGTGCCAGCACTCCATCAAATCCTGATGATCTGTTTCCATTCGAGACCGAGATTTTCATTCTCTTGGTCTGCTTTCCGGAAATCTCGGTCTGATTTTTCATTTTCTAGACCTGCTTTTCGGAAAGTTGACCTCTGACTTGGGCCCCCACATACCTCTCTCCTAACGAGAAATCGTCTCAGTTAGATCGGAGAAATGTGTGCAATGATGCCCTGATGGCAGGGGTTGCAAAACCGAAAGATGGCAGATTTGACTCCTGATGAATGGGCATACAAGAGCTTGTTGGATGGGCTGAAAGAGAAGATCGCTCTCAACCTTGAAAAGATCGAGGGCTATAAATGGATGATCGAAAACGTCCCTCCTGGCAAGACCGCCGCTTTTTATAAAACTGTCTTTATGTCGTCTCCTTCTGAACGATAAGCTTCAAGAATGGATAGCCAGCTTCTTCGTTACGGGTGAGTAGATGAACTACTTTTTCAATGCGGTAAAGCCTTCCGTTTGCATCACCAATATAATGGCCAACTTGTGGCGCGGTTTCTAAAGTTAGTATTTGAGTGCCTGTAAACGGCTCGCCTTTCGGAATTTCTACGATCGCTCTCATGCCTCTTGTACGATTATCCGCGCCTTTATCTTTCAAATCAACCAATTACTTCCTAGGAATCCTCGTCCTTTTAGGGCGGGGAGGATGTCAACCTCAGCAACTGATTGCATTCTATTCCTAAACTTATGAAGAAGATACTTCGGAAGCTGTTTTGGGAGATATTAATTCGCGGTTGGCTATCTCCTCAAGCTTACAAAAGAATAATTGAACGAGTTGGCTGGCTGCATCCTGATTTTGAGCAATGTAGTCGTAATGTATCTTCCATATTACTGAACCCTCGTTCTGAAGGAAGATTTGTGCCTTTTGGAGGTTTTGAGAATCCAGAATTACATTAGGGTCGGGATGTGTTCTTATCAGAAATTCCTGGAATCGAGAGAAAAGTAATTCGTAATTTTCTATTACGCCGCTCAAAAAATTGTCACGAAAAGAAAATTCGATATAACCATTAGCATAGCCCTCTGGCGTAATTTCGAAATCACAGCCATAGGTTTTAAAAATACCTTCCTTTCGATTTATGTGAACAATAATCTGCTTCTTCCAAGGGACGGAAGCTATTTCGTGAATGTCATCAATTTTAAATGGATAAGCGACAAGATCGAACCCTCCATTGTTTTTCCTGCCATTCGTATGGTTGGGCGGATATGGAAATACTTTAAATGAGAGCGGGTCGTCTTTTATCATAATCAATTATCCCTCAACAATTGTTCCACAGTGGGTTTTACGGAAGTGAGACGTAAACCTGAATACGCATCTTGCATGGCTTCGGCTTTTGGATCATGGCGAAGGGTTGCACAGTAGCTTTTCCACGTTATTCCGCCAAGTTGATTGCCAGCCTGCGCACGAAAAATCACAGCGGGTTGCCAGTATTGCACGCCCATGCCTTCAATGTGATATTGCATCAGGTTATAGAAGTTTGAAGTTATTCCAAACTTTCTTCCATCTTCTCCATACATTTGAGAGTTTAGATAGTCCCTTACCAAAGCTTCCGCCGAATATTGGAAGGTGGAGTCATGGTTAAGTCTGTGAACAACTTTGCTTGCTGCACAAGAAGACAGGGAAAAAATTAGCAGCGCCGCCAAAAAAGTTTTCATTTTTTTCAAGTTAGAAAAGTTATTCATCACATGAAGCAATAGGCAACGAACCCAATCACCCCTATCCAAAAGATCAATTTGATCACGATCCAAGTAATTTCCCATCCGCTTTGAGTGCGGCGATAGGAATATCTTTGGTCATAGCGTTCCTTCGCCTCTTGCCGCTGTTGTCGATCATGCTCAACAAGTCTTTCGGCTGCTTTACGAATTTCCTCTTGTTGGTCATAGTATGCTTTGTCAGCATAAAGCGGAGCGGCAAAAAGAATCATCAACCAGAAGGCGAAAAACGTTCTCATAGATCGGGCATTTTAATGCCCGTGTTTATCCCGTCAACGCGATAATTTTAGTAGGGTGCCACGCCCTTCTCAGATTGATCCTATGGAACGCGCTATCGTCTTGATTCTCAAGAACGAACGTTTGCGCGCGGGGATTTCTGCAACCCAACTGGCGGCGCAAATTGGCGTGGCCAGAACCACTATCACCCATCTTGAAAGCGATGATGCGCGGCCCACTTTTTGGGTTTTGAAAAAGATCGCTGATGGGTTGGGGTTGGATTTTGGAGCCTGTGTTATTCGCGCGCAAAAAGAAGCAAAAAAATAGGCGGTGCGAATAGTTTAACTATTACTTTGCGCCCTAACTTTAGGGCATTATAATGCCTGATGGAAGCGCCGCTCACCCATCTAGAGGCCATCGTTTTCTTCTCAAACCAAGAGAATTGCCATAACTACCTCATGTCTAAAAGGTGGCCTGATGGGCAAGTTATCTGTCCTCATTGTATATCTAAAAATGTGGGGGGCTTTAGCCGTTCGCGCCGCATCTGGAATTGCAAAGACTGCCGCAAACAGTTTTCAATTAAGGTGGGGACGATCTTCGAGAACTCGCCTCTTGGCCTAGACAAATGGTTGGCTGCAATGTGGATCATAGCCAATGCCAAAAACGGCGCTTCATCTTGTGAGTTAGCCCGCACTTTAGGAATCACTCAGAAGTCTGCTTGGTTCATGGGCCATCGCATCCGTTTGGCTTTCCAACAAGGGAGTATCGACAAGCTGAAGGGGACGGTAGAAGCTGATGAAACTTTTGTCGGCATGAAAGCGAGCAACATGCATAAATCCAAGCGGCGCGAAAAAGTTAAAGGAACTGGGCCGATTGCTATGATTCCAATCTTTGGTGCGCTAGAAAGGGGGACGGAAGACAGGCCTTCACAAGTTCGCCTCAAAGTTTTAAACTCTCGCAAACGGCCTGACATTCATGGCGGCGTGTCTGAGTTTGTTGAGGATGGATCAAAACTCTACACTGATGCCCTCAGGTCTTACAATGGCTTGAACGAACGATATACGCACAAGACGGTGGATCATGCTTTTTGTTATGTCATGGGCGACGTTCACACAAACGGCATGGAAAACTTTTGGAGTCTTTTGAAGCGCACAATTAAGGGTACCTACATTTGCCCTAGCCGCCGCCATCTTTTCCGATATTTAGATGAGCAGGCCTTTAGATTTAACGAGAGAACGGGCAATGATTCCAACCGCTTTGATTTGGCGGTTTCAGAAGTATCTGGCAAGAGAATCAGATACAGGGAACTGATCTCGAAAAGTGCTTAATCGGCACCTTCTTTTCTATTTTTCTTTTCGGCCCCCGATTTTTTTCGAGCGCCCTTTTCTAGTTCCAAAATTTTGTCCTTTGGAACGGTTAAAACTGTGTCGAGAAGGCTTTCAAAGCGCTGCGCAGCCTCTTTTCCCTCGTAAAATTCAGGTTTTTTGGCGGCGCGCTTCTTCATGGGTTAATTTAAAGCCATTTTTTGCGGCGCAAGAAGAATTCATAAAGCATTGATTATCAACTAACTGCAAACGCAATTCCGAACGGAGTATACAGGATAATGCATGGATAAAGTTGTTTATTGCATATATTGAGAAGAAAGATTCTTATGACTTAGAGGTAAGGAAAGCATGGACACTGTTTATCTGCCCGCTCACTTGATTGTTCCGTTTTTTCAGGGGAGACCAATCCGTTATCGTTATGGCCAGGGTGAGGAGCGAACTGGCACTTTACATATAGACGTTTTTCAGGATGGCCTTTGCAGCATTCAGCTACAAGGCGTGTGCTCTGCTTTTGGAGCCGTTCAAAACGACGTTCGAACCTTGAACGCTTCCATGCTCGATAGAATTCAATGGGATGGAGCGAAGCGAGAGTTTGTAGGATTTTTCGAAGTGTAGAGAACCTTGGACCTTCTTCGAGTTTTTGAGAACTTGTCCTATTAGGTGAGATGGTATGTGAGTGCACTAGAATAAAGATTAGTTTCTTTCATGATAGGATTAGGTTGAAGTTTGCGTAGAGAGTGGGTATGACTTTCCAAAAATTTCAAATCGTTGGGCCAGATAGCCAATCCATAGGAGGGGCAATGGTATGTGACGGATGGCATCAAGCGATACTGAGTTCTGTCGCCTTATTGACCAATACCACGCAAAGATACTTCTTGAAATCCAATGAGCCCGAACAATCGCCCATCGAGTTTTTCGTTCTTCAGGAGATAACAAGCGGCGCATGGATGGTGGACCCAGCACCGCATCTTTATAGGATAGAATACGCTTAACTAAGTTGGTGGTCCAATGTTTGGGCGGTTGGAGCCTAACGAAACTTCCATTTTGCCATGCTTGTTGCGACCAAAGATCAATAGGTTGGAGGTATGTGGGGGCCCTGACTTGATCTCGAATAGCTGCGGATGCTCAGCGGGCACTCGCTGAAGCGCGGGACTTGGACGATGCCCATCCGTTCGACATTGGTTGCTTGCCGGAGGCTGCTGTCTTCGGTGCCGTGTTGCTCCTGACGGAGTAGGCGACCTACCCCACCCTTCAATGCGCCTCCCGGCGATGCCTCTACGCCTTAATCCCCGAGCCTGGGCCTGCTATCCAACTTCTTTTTAGTCTCGCCTTCACAAAAGGTTTGGTGAGCTGTCAAATATCGATATTATTGCACGCAATACCGATTCATTCCGTTTAGCCAATGATTAAGAAAGCCAACGCAATGCATCATGCTGCACAAACTCCTTCAAACCTTGATCGGATGGGCCTTCCAGCTCATCCATGACCTCGAAATAAGCGCTGCGGCTCGCACTGATATCGATATTGCAGCACACTAATGACACTGTTCGCCTCAAAAGACTATACACATATAACAGCATATGGATCGTATTTGGAGAGTAGCATTCGCCGTTGCGGGCCTCGCCGCAGTCGCATTTTTTACCTTTCTGTCACTTTATAGACAGTGGCTGGCCCTCGATATCTTTTCCCGCTTAGATAAGGATCAGACCTTCATTGTCATGCTGACCTTCCTGGGGCTGACCTTTCTGGCTTTGATAGTTGGTGTTGGTGCGTGGCTCAAGTCCAGTGCTGCCCCCTCAGATGAACAAGCACTTCACAGATTAGAGCAGGCTTGGACGGGAGTGAACTACATTGATTGCGATAATCTCATTGGCCCAGCAGTTGAAAAAGCTGGCAACGCTTTACAGATGACAGCTATGTATTGGAGGAAACGCTTTCTTTCCAAAGACGTTATACACGAGCAATACGGCTCAGTTTACATTGAGCTCTTTGAGCAGCTTGATGGTTGTGATAAGAATGTCCCAGGCTACACGAAACCAGTGAAAACCTGTAAGCAGTTTCTTTCAGCCTTAGTCCGCGCAGTTTACCTCGAAATTAAAGCATATGCAGCCCGCCAGCCAACCAAGTCCTGACATTGAGCGCAGATACGCAATTTATAAGGTCCAAGAAGCTATCGAGGCCATTTTGGCCTACAAGCGGGCGTTGGCTCTGCAGCGCGAATTTGACGCCCAGGCAAGCCAAGAGAGACGGAATCTATTTAACAAAGCATCCGAATTACTAACCGAGACTCGAATCATTGGTGGTCCAGGTAGGCCATGTGGCGTTTGCGACGGCACAGGACGAGAACCCGGATCGTGAAGACAATAAGGCGAACAACGGCGCTGCTAGACAATTGGGAGGGGCGCTAGTTGTCGTATCGAGGCCTATGTCGTAATTAGATATCACCCGTTTCATTCATGCTCACCGCCGCCCCTCCCGTGCCAAAGCTTGATCGTTCGCTGAAAACAAATGCGCCCGCCTAGGATAATCAAACCCTACGTCATCAGCTTCGCGAGGCAGGTTGTTCGCTCGATTGACATTGAACTCGGATACATCCCTTGCGCGCCTCTGGATCGCCTTTCGGATGGCGACTGTTTCCCAACGATTGAGGCGCGGGTAAGTTCCCACGGCGGGCAGGCTGTTATTGGGTGGGCTATCTGGGAGCGGGCGAAGGTATTGATTGAGGCGGAGTTTCACTCGGTCTGGCAGTCTCCTGATGGCGTGCTCCATGACATCGTTCCGCGCACGGAGCCCATTCCCCGCATCCTCTTCCTCAGAGACCCACACAGACGTTACCAGGGCAGACAGGTGAACAATATCAGAAAGCCTCTTGCCCACGACAAGGATGTGAAGGAGTTCGTCCGCATTTTCGACACTGCTCACAGACTTTGGAATGAAGGAGAGTTGGCAGAATACCACGGACAGGTGGATCTGATGAAGCATCCCAAGATCCTCGCCATTGAGCGTGAGAAAGAGGCCATTTGTATGAAGATCGAACAGAGATACGGGCCATGGCAGTTCGAGGACGCTGTTGCATCCACAAGCCTGTGACTATGCGAGAAGAGATCAAGCTCGACGAGAATTGGCATAATGATGATTTATCGACGTTCAACAGCGAACAAAAAGCTGCTGGCAACAGCACGAGTGGCTTGTTTTGGTCGTCACTCATGGCTCGGATGATCCTTTCGTTCGTCAACGCAACGTACCTGTCCCCGCTCTGCCAAAGCTAAACCCTTAGGCAGAACAAACTATGTCATACCCTTCCAATCTTTGGCATTTCGGCCAATCTTGTCACATTGGTGATTTTCGCTCCACCGGACATCTATCGTTCGGGCTAGCGGCGGGATTTGCCCGGGAGGGACTTACGGCTGGCCAGCGAGATGACGAGATGAGCCGAACCGCATCACCATCAGTGAAGACGACAAGCGTTCTGGTCGGCGATGCAGGAATCGATAGTGCGCAGCCCATTGCAAATCTACGGTCGATAAAGATGAGTTTCGGAATTCGCATTCCCTACTTCATGAAGTGTTTTTCGTTAGGCTACTCAGAAAAAATGTATGAAGAGGTTGATGGCGATTTGTGCGTGGAAATTTTCGATGTCACGGCTTTCTTTCAGCGGTTTGAGAAAGCATTAAACGCGCAACTTCCGGGATGGGGTGCCCTTTCTGCGCCAGCGCAGTATTGGGATTTCTCGCACGTTCCGTTTGGAGCCAAGCAAGGCGATCTATTTTTCCTCAAGGATTCCTCCAAGTATTCATCGCAGAAAGAATATCGAATAGTGCTTCTTCCGCCAGAGCAATTCGTTGTTTCTGACCCTAAAGTGAGGCAAAGCATTTACCTTGGCTCAATCGAGGACATTTCATCAGAAAAGAAAAAAGGAGCCTAATAAGGCATTGGAGCCAATGCGATTGCTTGGCTTAGTTTGAGCGTTCTACCGAGAAATGCCCCGATCACACGATTTATTTTCTTGGGTGCGCTGGATGGCTCCGCAAGAAGCCGCAATTCGATCATTCAGGATTTTACGGACATGGGGGGCTGAGATTCCGTTCTGTCGGCCCATTCGAGACGTTTCGTTACCAGGACAACGGGCGGCTTTCGGTCCAGATTCCGTTCAGACCGGACGATTCTGTCGCACATTTCCATCGCTGCCTGGGTTGATGGCGATGAGAAGGGATGGGAGGGTTGGTCGAAGGAACGTGAGATGAAGAGATTTGACCTACAATCGTCATGGCTGGCCGAAGCCGGAGGCATGACGTCGGACTTGGCTCCTGTCTGAGTTTCTAATGCCTTCTCTCCTCAGGTCGGCAGTTCATCGATAACAATCAGCCGGGCAGAACAAGTCAGTGGTGGCAACGGCGCACAACTCCGCGAGTGGGGGAAGGAAGAGTGATTCTCATCCGCTTTCCGAGACGCGACGCGCAGTGCGGATTTGCGTCGTGCCGGTTCTTCCGTTTGTTGCGGACGAATGTCCTCTCTTCACTCCGCCCAATCTCCCTCGGTGCCCTGGTGGCGTGTGCATGGATTTCTGATCGGGCTTGTGCTGGCGGTGATTCTGGGATTCATCATCCCGGGGCCGGGATCGCGGCATGGGGGGCTGCATGCGGAGGTGGTGAGCAATGGGGGCATTGCGTTGATTCTGTTTCTGCAAGGTCTGTCGCTGGCTCTCGAAAAGATCAAAAGCGGGGCGGCGAATTGGCGGCTGCATGTGATCATCCAGAGCTTCACGTTTGCGGTTTTTCCCGTCGTGGGGCTGATGCTCAATGGAATCGTGCCCTGGCTGTTTCCGGATCAACCGCAGGCGGTGCGTGATGGGTTCCTGTATCTGTGTGTGCTGCCTTCGACGATTTCGACCTCGGTGGTGCTGACGGCCTTGGCCGGGGGTAATACGGCGGGGGCGCTGTTCAATGCGGCCCTCTCCAACATTCTCGGCGTGCTGGTGACCCCCATCCTTGTCCATCTGCTGATGCAGAAGACGGGGCAGACGGGGGAGTTTGGCCCGTTACTGCTGAAGATCACCTTACTCACTCTCCTGCCGTTCAGCCTGGGAATGCTGGCGAGGCCGCATGTGAAGAGCCTCATCGAGGGCCACAAGGTGTGGATCACCCGCATCAGCAATGGGGTGATCTTGTTCATTGTGTATGCGGCGTTTTGTGAGTCGGTGGAGCAGCAGATCTGGCACCGCTTTGGCACCACCTTGACGCTTCAGACTGGTGCTGTCGTGGTGGCGCTGTTCGTTTTCATGTCGCTGCTGGTCTGGGGGGCTTGTCGAGCCCTGCGCTTGAATCGCGAGGACAGCATTGCCGCTTACTTTTGCTCGGTGAAAAAAACCCTCGCCATGGGGGTGCCCTTAGCCATGCTCATCTTCGGAGATCGCGCGGATCTGACGCTGATTCTCCTGCCGATCATGTTTTATCACCCGCTCCAGCTTTTTGTGAATGGTTTGTTAGCCAATCGCTTGGTGCAGCGGTGAAGTAGGTCAGTTGGGCTCCAACTGACCAATCTCAGCCGACCATCTTCCCCACCAACTCCGTGCGAGGATCCTTGGGGTTCGGAGCCATGGCGGCAATACTGTTGAGAAAGCTGACCTTTACCTGATCTCCGTCAAAACGGCAGGTCACGGTGTCATGATGGGGAGTCTCGTAGTATTGCCAAGTCATGACCAAGGTGCTGTCATCGGTCCATGTGGCACTGGCCGCGACAGGGGAATTTACAGGGAGCGTCGGTTTGCCGCCGGAAATGAGTCGCGGTGGTGTGCCCGGCATCTGAGTCTGGCCAAGCTGCCACTGACCAATGCCGCAGGTGATTTCATGAGCCGTATCCTGAGCCTTCGCGACGAAGGCCAAACGGCTGCCGTGAAAGTTAAACTGGATGGACGTGAGGCCCAAATCATTCACCTCCAGGGCAAAGGTTTTACCGCCAATGGATTCGATCTTGGGTGAGTTGGATTGACCTTGGAGGGGTGTCAGTTTCAGCCCCTGGAGGTGTTCGGCCAGGGCCGAGTCATCTTGGGCTGAAGCGGCTTGAAAGGCTGGCAGGAGATGCTGCCAGACGAGGTCGAGCTGTCCCTGCATGTTCTTGTTTTCACTGGTCATGACAATGACAGCATCATGCTCAGGCAGGACGATGGTGAATTGTCCAAAGGCACCATCGCCGCGGAAGTGACCGTGCTGACAGCGCCAGAATTGATAGCCGTAACCCTGCAGCCAATCGGGCCGACCAGAGCTGGCATCGCCGGGTTGCTGAATGTGAAATGCGGTGGCTTCCTCCACCCAAGCTGCGGGTAAAAGTTGGCGTCCATTCCACAGGCCTTTTTGCAGGTAAAGCTGGCCAAACTTCGCCATGGCTTCCGTGGGAATGCTCAGTCCCCAACCTCCGGTATTGATGCCTTTCGGACAGGTTTCCCAGCGCATGCCCGTGATGCCGAGCGGCTCAAACAGACGTGGGGTCAGGTAGTCCAGGATCTTTTGCCCTGTGACCTTTTGGACAATGGCCGAGCACATGTAGGTGGCGGCGCTGTTGTACATGAATTCGGTGCCGGGCTGATGGGTGATCGGTTGAGCCAGGAAGGTGCGCACCCAGTCCTCCGATTTGACGACGGGCTGCGTCGGTTCCTTTTCATTGCCCACCGACATCGTCAGGAGATCCTGGATGGTCAAAGCTGCGAGGTTTTCACTGACTTGCTCAGGTAAGGACTCGGGGAAAAAGGAAATGACGCGATCACTGACTTTGAGTTTTCCCTCAGCTACTGCCAGCCCCACCGCGGTGGAGGTGAAGCTCTTGCTCATGGAGTACATGCTGTGGACGTAGGCCGGTCCATAAGGTGCCCACCAGCCTTCCGCGATGACGTGGCCATGCCGAACCATCATGAAGCTGTGTAACTCGATTTCTGCCTCGGCAATCCTCGCCAAGAAGGCTTGAAGGGCCTCCGAAGAGACGCCTTGAGCGGCGGGTGTGCTGCGCGGAAGTCCGCTGTTCGATGGGATCGTTTTCGCAGGTAGCTGAGGAAGCCACAGGCCAAGACTGCTCACGGTGAGCTGCTGAAGAAAACGGCGACGGGTCGAAGGTATCATGGCCGGAGATTAGCGTTCGGCCAGATCCGAAGCCAAGCTCGAACTGTGGCCGAATGGGCCAACTTTTTCAGGGGCCTGAACATCGTCCGTGCATTTGCTCCCAAATGATGGTTCAAAGTGAGGTCACGAATGCCGCCTCCGACCTCCCATTCCTCTTCACCTGCTGCCCAAAGCTTCTTTGATTTGGGATTGCCGCGTGGTGAGTCTCCTGAGGAGAGCGGCAGCGGGGCCATTCGGAAAGTGGCGCGGGTTCAGCTCGAAACGGCCGCCGCGTTGGAGCTCGACTACGCGATCCCCGAGAAACTGGAGAAATCCGTGCGAGTTGGCACCCGTCTCACCGTGCCTCTCCAACAGCAGCGTGTCACCGCCGTGGTCCTAGAGATTTTAGACAGTCCTGAGGGGAATACGCGTCTGAAGGAGATTCTTTCCGTCGTGGGTTCACGCCCCATGTTTACTTCGGGGCTTCTGCGATTGGCCAACTGGATTTCCGAATACTACGTGGTGCCTGTGAACCGTGTGCTGCGGACGATGTTACCGCAGGCGGTGAGGGAAAAGCCGGAGACGTTCTTGACGGATAGCCATCTCAAACTGGCGAAGGAACCCTCCCCGGAAATCTTTGATAAACTGCATCAGACGGCCCCCATGCAGGCACGCATTTTGGAAAAGCTGCGCAGCCATGGTGGGGAGGCCACCTTGAGTGAATTGCGCCGTGAACTGCCGCGAGCAACGACCATCATCAAGCCACTGATCAAAGCGGGGTGGATCACCCGCAGCGAGATCCGGGTGGAGCGAGACCCTTTTCAAACGGAGGAGTTTCTGCCTAGCCAGCCACTGAAGCTGACGGAGGAGCAGCAAGCGGCTTATGACACCCTCATCAAGACTCTCGGTGTCATGTTTGCCGCCGAGGCATCGCCAGCAGGCGGAGAAGAGCCCAAGCCTTCCACCTTGCTGCTGCATGGCGTGACCGGAAGCGGTAAGACCGAGGTCTATTTGCAAGCGATTGCCGAGGTCTTGAAGCAAGGCAAAACCGCCTTGGTGCTCGTGCCCGAGATCAGCCTGACGCCGCAGACGATTGAACGATTTAAAGCTCGTTTTTCGGAGCGCAAAGACGCGATTGCTGTGCTGCACAGCCATCTGAGCGATGGGGAACGACACGATGAGTGGTTCAAGATTCACGAGGGCAGGGCACAGATCGTGATTGGAGCCCGCAGTGCCATTTTTGCTCCTCTCGAGAACTTGGGTTTGATCATTGTGGATGAGGAGCATGAGCCTTCTTACAAGCAGGAAGACGCTCCGCGTTATCATGCCCGAGACGTGGCAGTCGTGAGGGGGCGAATTGAAAAGTGCCCCGTCCTGTTAGGCTCGGCGACTCCCAGCCTGGAGTCGTTTCAGAACGCCACCACTGGGAAGTATCAACTCCTCACCATGACCAAGCGGACAGACGGGAAATCCATGCCTCTGATCCGGATTGTGGATATGCGAATGGAGCGCCGGAAGGGAACCGAAGTGTCTTTTGCGAACACCGGCATCCTTTCCCAAAAACTCCGCACGGCCATCACCGATCGCCTAACCAAAAAGGAACAAACGATCCTTTTCCTGAACCGTCGTGGTTTCAATACCAGCCTTTCTTGCGTGTCTTGCGGAGAGACAGTCCAATGCCAAGAGTGTGCCATCCCGATGACCTTGCATAAGAAGGACAATCGCCTCGTCTGCCACATCTGCGGGGCCCGGAGAGTGCCGCCCACCAAGTGTCCTGCCTGCAAGGAGCCTGGGCTCAAATACAGCGGGTTTGGCACGGAACGGGTGGAGCAGGCCGTCAAAGAAGTCTTTCCACAAGCTCGTATTGCCCGCGTGGATACGGACACCATGCAGCGGAAGAATCAGCTCCGGGACACCTTGAAAGAGTTTCGAGCGCAGAAGCTGGACATCCTCATCGGGACTCAGATGATTGCCAAAGGACTGGACTTTCCCAATGTCACGCTAGTCGGCGTTTTGAATGCTGACACAGCCCTGAATATCCCTGACTTCCGTGCGGCGGAGCGCACCTTCCAATTGCTCGTCCAGGTGGCAGGTCGAGCAGGGCGTGGTGAGGTGAAAGGTGAGGTCTTTGTGCAAACCCACGCTCCGCATAGTCCGGCCATTCAGTTTAGCCGACACAATGACTTCGATGGTTATGCTCTTCAGGAGCTCGAGCATCGCATCGCTTTCAAATATCCACCCTTCAGTCATGTGGTGCTGATCAGTGCGCGAGGGAAACACGAGGCCCAGGCGGAGTTTGCCCTTCAGACCTTGCACAAGCGTCTGGAGAATGATCTGCCGGAGGGGTGCATCATGGGGGAACCCGCACCCGCACCGCTGGCGAAGGCGCATGGGCACCATCGGTTCCAGCTTCTTCTCCGCAGTGAAAAAATTCGTGCCTTATGTGCTCACATCCGCAAGGTGATCGCGGGTCTGAGTCTGCCCCAAGACATCTACATCACCTGGGATGTGGACCCCATGAATGTAGGCTAGGGGAGGCTGGTCCGACGCAGGTCAGTCTGCCTTCTTGTGCTCACCGATGGCTTGCTCCAAAGCTCTCCAACCGAGCATGGCACACTTCACCCGCTGGGGAAACTTCTGCACGCCTTCCATCAGAACCAGCTCGCCCAGGGAATCCTCATCCTTAACGGGTGCATCGCCGAGAACGACATGGCGGAAGTCTTCCATGAGGGATTGAACCTTACCGCCCTCCGCGCCTTTGATCTTCACGGTCATCATGGAGGCACTGGCTTGGCTGATGGCACAACCTTGGCCGATGAATTTGATGTCTTCGACTTTACCGTCGGCCCCAAACTTCACCCAAACGTCGATCTCATCGCCACAGGTGGGATTGTCTCCATGGACATGCACACAGTCCCCCGTGAGTTCACCGTGATTACGTGGATTCCGAGAGTGATCGAGGATCACTTGTTGATACAAGTCGCGCAGTTCGTCTGAGAGGGCCATCAGGAGAAAAAGTTTACAGCTTGGTGGAGGATGTTCATCATCCGATCCACCTCGGCTTTCGTGTTGTAAAGGTAGAAGCTGGCTCGGCTGGTGCCGGGCACCTTGAAGCGCTTCATCAGCGGCTGAGTGCAGTGGTGTCCCCCACGCAGAGCCAATCCGTAAGTGTTGGCAAACTCAACCAAGTCATGGGGGTGAGCACAGGCCAGGTGGAAGGCGACCAAAGACCCCCGGGGAGCCTCTGGACCTAAAATACGGATGCCAGGCAGCTCCGCCATTCTCTGGTAGGCATAAGCGGTTAGCTCAGCTCCATGAGCCTGGATCGCCTCGACGCCAATGTTTTCGAGGTAGTCAATGGCAGCCCCCAACCCAATCACATCAGCGATATTCGGCGTGCCGGCTTCAAATTTGGCGGGAGGAGCTTTGTAGTCGCTCTTTTCCAGAGTCACGGTGGTGATCATCTCACCGCCGCCCTGCCAGGGCTCCATTTTTTCCAGCAACTCATAGCGGCCATAGAGCGCACCGATCCCGGTCGGAGCACACATTTTATGACCGGAGAAAGCATAGAAGTCACAGCCGATGTCCTGAACATCGACGGGAACATGCCCCACTGCCTGAGCTCCGTCCACGAGGGTGACAGCACCCAAGGCCTTAGCCTTGGCCACCAGTTCTTTCACCGGATTGACCGTTCCCAGAGAGTTGGAGATATGCACGCAGGCAAAGAGCTTGACCTCCTCGGTCAGTAGAACTTCCGCCGCATCAAGATCCAGAGTGCCGTCTTCCAAGACGGGAATGTGTTTCAAAACAGCTCCCGTGCGCTTGGCGGCCAATTGCCAAGGCACCAGATTGCTGTGGTGCTCCATGCCGGTGAGGAGAATGACATCGCCAGGCTGGAGAAACTGGGCAGGCCAGACTCCCGCCACGAGGTTGATGGCCTCCGTGGTGCCGCGAGTGTAAATGATCTCTTCCTCACGGGCTGCTCCGATGAATCGAGCCACTTTCTTCCGGGTGGCTTCAAAAGCATCTGTCGCGCGCATGCTGAGCTCATGCAGCCCACGGTGAACGTTGGCATTGTCCGTCTGATAATAGCGCACCAGGGTATCCACCACTTGGCGGGGTTTTTGGCTGCTGGCGGCGTTATCGAAGTACACCAGAGGATGGCCGTGGACCGTCTGATCCAGGATGGGGAAATCTGCGCGTAGTTGGGACCAATCCATGTTTGCTCTTTGCTATCATTGCTGGATACGCCGCGCAAGAGGCACCGGTGAGGAAAGACAGTGCAGTCGCCGGACTGAAATTCCTGAAATTTTCGTTTCCAGAACGAGGAAAGCCACCGTCATCTTAACGGATGCCCTATCCTGCCGCCCTTGACGAGCTGATCCAGCTTTTCGAGCTTCTACCGGAAGCCGAACGCCGGGAAATGCTGATCCATGAATCTGAGCAGGCGGAATCTTTTCGGCGTCGAGCAGGCGAGTCTTACGATGTGGAAGATGTCCGAAAGGATGAGCAATGCACCGATACCGTGGGGGTCTTTCTGAAAGTGACGAGCGGTCAAAAGGTGGAGTTTGCGATTGAGCTGGGACCTAAGGTCCAGACACTGACCAAGGCGATGACCGTGATTCTGTGCAAAGGGCTGAATGGCAGCACCCTAGAGGATATCTTGGAGGTGCCTCCTGACTTTGTCCCTCGCATTATCGGCGCCCATCTGGTTCGGCTAAGAAGCCAAACCGTTTATTATGTGCTGGATCGAATGAAAGAGGCCGCTGGGGTTTTTAAGGAGCGTTAGAAAGCTGTTTCGCCTTGGCATGCTTGCGCTTTCGCAAAGGTTCTAAGGCGGGTTTGAATCTCTTCAAAAACAGATCCTCCGCCTCAATGGTGCCGACTAGGAACATGCGTCCCTGCATGGGCAGTTGATAGTCGGCTGGGGGATTGATTTCGCGTTTTCCACCTTCCTCCACAGCAATGATGGTGCAGCCCGTTTGTGATCGCACCTGGAGATCCTTCAGTTTTCGGCCAGCCATGGAAGCCGGAATTTCGGCGGGAAAGACATTCACGCCTTCGGCGAGCAGCAGATGATCGGAACCCCGCAGGATGTTGAGGATGGTATTGGCTCCCATGGCCGCGTAGGAGAGGACCAAGTCCGCCCCCGCTCGCAGCAGGGTAGCGACGTTTCGATCCATGGTGCTTCGGGTCAGAATCTGCCAGTTACTCCGCAGTCGGCGAAAGAAAATGGTGAGCGCCACATTGGTGTCGTCATCATGCGTGGTGATGATGAGTGTAGTCGCTTCTCTGGCCCCGGCTTGCTTCAGCACATCCATCTGCATGGCGTCGCCGATCACCGCATCTGGGATATTGAGAACACGATCGGGCCGTTTTTCGATCAGACTGACCGAGCAAACATCCATGTCGCGCAGCGCGTGGTAAGTGGCACGGCCAACTCTGCCGCCGCCAATGATCAGGACACGTGGCTTGCTTTTGCTTGTGGTGGTGAAGGATCGATTGAATTGATCCAACTGCTTCTGGGTGCCCGCGAGCACAAACAAGGTGTCATCGGTGATGACCTTATCGGGCTGGGCAATCTCAAGCTTCCCACGATTCCAAGTGCCGATGACACTCACGCCTGATTGAGTGCGGATTTGGCTTTGCGCTAAGGTGGTGCCAACTAACGGAGTGCCAGCAGCTGATGCCTCAGCAATCAGCAGCCCTTCAAGGTTGCCAATGACGTGTGCGTCGGAATCCCGAATGCTGATGCGTCGAGCCAACGTATTGCCCATCACGTCTTCCAGACGCAGAACCAAGGTCGCTCCAGCGAGTTCCAAGACATCCCTGCACCCGTGAGAGCCTGCGGAGGCCACGATGGGGAGGTTGGGGGCCAGTTCGCGAGCTGTGAAAGTGACGTTGGCGTTGATCATATCGCCCCGAGTGGTGACGAGCATCGCTGCCTGTTCGATGCGCATCTTGCGATAGGTTTCGGGATCATCGAGATCTCCCACTGCGGCTTTGACACCTCGTTCATCGAGTTCAAGGGCCTCGACCAGAGTGGGGCACAGAACCACGTAAGGGTGGCCGTATTTGAGTAGCATGGGAATCAGTGCCGTGGCCACAGCATCGTAGCAGGTCAGGATCACATGATTACTCATGATCGAGGGCAGCTCTCTCGGTGCCTTGGCTGCTGCCTGGGCACGCATCCACGGGGCATAAAAGAACTCGATGAAGGTGAAAGGCAGCAGCACCAGCATGAAAATCACTCCCGTGACCAGCACGACAATGGAGAAAAACCGGCCCAGATCTCCCTCAAAGGTGATGTCGCCAAAGCCCAAGGTCGTCATCACTGTAAGCGTCCAATAAAACCCCGTGATCCAGGAATGTTTCTGGCCCTCCCACTCCATGATCAGATGGAAGAGAATGGAAAAAACCACCGTCAGCCCGACTAAAACCACAAGGAGGCGGACCAACGCTTGGAGATTACTTCGGCTGGTGCGATCCTGAAGGATGGTGGTGACGACGGAGATGAGTCCCTTCATGTTAAGCCATCTTCCGGTGGGGAACTTGCTTGCGCAAGACGAACACTACTAGCACGCGTCCAGGACCGATGAGTTCTTTCAATCAGGCTTTAGGATGATTTAACTAGCGTGATAATAGAGAGAAAAAAGATATCCCTCTTGCCATTTTAGAAGTGGCTTCCTAGTGTCCTGTTCCATGGACGAAAATAAAACTCCCGTGGATTGGAACCGGCTGGCGGCAAAGCCGGAATTTCATGCCCTGCTAGGTCGCAAGGCTCGCTTCATCATCAAAGCGACCATCTTTTTCATGGCCTATTATTTGGCCCTGCCCATCCTCGTGGGGTATGCGCCCGACTTCATGAAAACGAAAGTCTTCGGCGAGGTCAATGTGGCTTATCTGTTTGCCTTCTCACAGTTCTTCATGGCCTGGATCATGGCTTTCGTTTATGTGCGCGTCGCCTCCAAGTGGGATAAGGAAGCCGCGGCCGTTATTGCCGACGTGAAGTAAGCCCTCTTTTTGCATCCTCTCTCCGCAGTTCCTTTTTCCACTTTCTTACGCATGTCTATCTCCCTCATCATGTTCCTCTGCTTCGTGGGGTTCACGTTGCTGATCACTTTCTGGGCGGCCAAACGCAACACCGGTGCCAGCGCCTATTTTGCCGCTGGCCGTAGCATTACGGGTTGGCAAAACGGTCTCGCTGTGGCTGGTGACTACATGAGTGCCGCTTCCTTCCTGGGGATTTCCGGCATGATCTGTTTCTCCGGTTACGACGGTTTCATGTATTCAGTCGGTTTCCTGGTCGCCTATATCACGGTGCTCTTGATCGTCGCTGAACCCTTGAGAAATGCGGGTAAATACACCATGGCCGATTTGCTGGCCTATCGCATGAGTCCCCGTCCGGTGCGGGCGCTGGCTTCCCTCAGCACTTTGACAGTTTCCACCTTTTACATGATTGCCCAGATGGTGGGAGCGGGTGGCATCATCAAGGAGCTCATCCATGTTCCCTTTGCTCCGGCGGTGATCGGTGTGGGTCTGCTCATGCTCGTGTATGTGGTGTTCGGCGGCATGTTGGCCACCACGTGGGTGCAGATCGTGAAAGCTCTCCTCCTCATGGCGGGTGCCGTGCTGCTGAGCTATCTCGTGCTCCAGTATCATAGCTTCAGTCTCACTGGTTTCTTTGAAGCAGTGTCGAAAGCCGATTATGCAGGCACGGCAGAGCCGAAGAACCTTCTGGAGCCTGGGCTGAAATACGGCATCGCGGCAGCAGGCCCCTGGGGACCTCTGGATCTGGTGTCTCTCGGCTTGGGTCTTGTGCTCGGCACCGCGGGTCTGCCACACATCCTGGTGCGCTTCTACACCGTGCCAGATGCTAAGACCGCCCGGTCCTCCGTGGTCTGGGCCATGGCGATCATTGGTCTCTTCTACATCATGACGACCTTCTTCGGCTTTGGTGCTGCCACCATCCTGAAGAAGTCCCTCATCCTGACCGAGAGCGGTGCGCCAAATCCGAACATGGTAGCTCCGATCCTGGCTCATGAGTTGGGCGGCGAGCTGTTCTTCTCCTTCATCAGCGCCGTCGCCTTTGCCACCATCCTGGCTGTAGTCGCTGGCTTGACCATGAGTGCCTCGGCATCCTTCGCGCATGACTTCTATTCCAACGTGATCCACCACGGCAAAGAAAACCGCCCCGGGGCTGAGGTGAAGGTTGCCCGCATCACCGCCTTCGTCGTGGGTGCCGTGAGTATCGGCATTGCCATCTTCCTGGGCCCCAGTGTCAATGCCGCCTTCTTGGTCGGCCTCGCCTTCGCTGTGGCGGCCAGTGCCAATTTGCCCGTCATCATCTTCAGCGTTTTTTGGAAGCGCTTCAACACCTCTGGTGCTGTCGCAGGCCTGTCCGTAGGGCTGATCTCCTCCATTGTCCTGATCCTGCTCAGCCCGAGCGGTATCTTTGGCAAAGAGGCTCCATTCCCGTTGCAAAACCCAGGCATCGTCAGCATCCCTCTCGGCTTCCTCGCTGCCTATCTGGGCACGATCCTGACTCCTCGTGATCCCGAAGCGGAGTCTAAATTTGCCGAACTGTCCGTGCGTGCCCACACGGGCCTGGGCGCTGAGAAAGCGACCTCCCACTGATCGTCCACGGTAGCTCGTTTTAACAAAAAGCCCTCGAACTCACGTTCGAGGGCTTTTTGTTTGGAAGAAGGAGGGCTACCTTTAAGCCCGGTCGCCACCTCTTGCAGAGAGCTTTCAGAGTGACTCCCTCTTACAGAGCATTCAGCTTCAGCAGTTCCTCCAGATGGCCGCGGCTGCGGTAGAATTCGGCTTCAGCCAATCCGGTCTCGATCAGCCCGGCACGAACCTTTTCAGCATCGGAAATGCCGAGGACGTGTTCTTTGATCAAGGCCGTCTTGCGGGCTTGCAGTTCCAGGAAAGTCGCATCCACCTCAGGCGTCGCTGGGTAGATCCCCGCAGCCTGACCTTCTTTGAGGATTTGTTTGAAGGGAGTGCCCAGCTTTTGAGCCTCAGCTTTGGCGGCATTGATGCCTGCATACCAGTCTGCACAGACGATGCGGTAGTAGTCACGCATAGCCTGCTTGTTGTAGTGGATGATGAGTTCACGCCCGTCCACCTGGACGGTGCTGGTCGCGCGGAAGCTATCGGCATCAATGGTATCCACAAACAGCAGGCTTTCGCGATCCACCGCAAACTCCCACTTCAGGTCCCAGAGCTGAAGCCCGATCTCATCGAGCAGGTCTTTCACCGCCCAGGCTCCCAGCAGGGCCATCTTGATCGTATCGGTGAAGTGCTGGGCGCTGAGGCCCGACATCAGCAAGGCCTCCTGCTTACTCACGGCACGGTCTTCCGGCTCATACTTGCTGGTGAGGTCGTAGATCGGGCGATCCAGCATCTGCCAGGCTTTCATCGGGCCAGTGAGTCCCAATTCCTGCTCAAAGGCGCGGCGCTCTTTGTCGCTGAGAGCTTCATATTTGCGTAAAATGGAACTGCCGCTGGTGACGCCAAAACGCACGATGTACTCCAGAGGCACCACATAGGTGTCGCTCTGGTGAAACTGAGCGTAATCAAAGACGAAGTTCCCCATCACATTGCGCTGCGGGGGCTTCATCACAGGGAACCGACGCACCACGTTGAAGCAGCTCGGCGTGGTCGGCATACCGGTGGTGACCACCTCGCCCGTCTGGCCATCCAGCATCCCCACATGGTGGGTGCGGGCACCGCCTTCCAGCATGCTCTGGAGGGGGCCATCCATCAGTTGATCCCGCCACGTGGGGTTCAGGGAACTCGTGCTGAGGAGAGCGGCGTGAACCCGCTGCCAGGTGTCGGTTTCCGTCAGCCGGGTGTACATCGCATGCCGGAAAATGGCGCGATTGAGGTCATTGCCCTCGATGGTGAAAATGCTGCCCACATCAAAGACCGACCCTGCCGGGGTGGTTTCAAACACGACGTAAGCGGGGTGATCCGGCACCGCATACAGGTGCTGGACGGAACCGCGATACACAGGCTCTCCGATCTGGGAGAGATCAATGCGGGAAGGGGCTGGGGCAGGGTAGGACATGGTCGGTCAGCCCTCAGTTTTCAGTGCGACTCGCCCGCTTTGCAAGAGGGGGCTGCAAGCACGCTGTGAATCTGACCCGCTGTCTCTGGATGAGAAGTCGGCCAGGATCAGCATCACAATAAGATGATCCTTGCACATGCAGGTAGAGCTTTTCTGTCTTGGCAAAGGAGAAGAGAGGCGGCAAACTCCGCAGCGTTCGCAGCGTAACCTTAACCCCTTTTTTCCGACACCATGCCGCGCAAACTCAGCCACATCGCCCCCGACTGGTGGGACTACACCACGCTCGACTACGATCTCATCAATGATGCAGCTCGCCTGACTGAAAGAGATCTCCGCCAGCTCTCCCGGCCGGGATTCAAGGTCGTGATGTATGACACCCTGGAGGACTTTTACCTGGCTCAAGCCCTGGAGTACATCCACGCCTGGAAACAGGCCACTGCGGATAACCCCACCGGCATCTGCGGCCCCATTGGCCCCACCGAGCAGCTGCCACTCGTGGCACGCCTGATCAATGACCTCGGCATCTCCATCAAGGACGGCCACTTCTGGGGCATGGATGAGTGGTATGATCCCGAGACCAAGAAGGAAGTCTCCATGGAGCATCCGCTCTCCTTTGAGAAAGCCGATCGTGAGCTGTGCTTCGACCGCATCCAGAAAAAGCTCGTCATGTCCGATGCCCACATGCACTTCCCCAAGGCGGATGTGACCGAATACGTCAAAAGCTGGCACAGCGGCGTGCGCTGCATCGTCATGCAAGGCGGGCAGGGGGACATCAAGCACTGGGCCTTCAACGATCCGCTCAAGCGCAGCGGCAAATGGAAGAACGAGCCGCCACCCCCAGCGGAGTATCGTAAGCTCGGCACCCGCATCGTGGATCTGCATCCCGTCACCCTCTCCCAAAACGCCCGCACCTCCGGCGGGGGTAACATCACCATGGTGCCAAAGATGGCCATCACCGTCGGCCCCAAAGAAACCTGGATGGCGGAGAAAGTCAGCATCTGGCAGGCCGGCATGCATGACAACCCTCTGGGCCAGCGCCTCACCGCGCTCATGATCTCCAAGCGCCTCGCCGACTCCGCCGTCCCCATGTCCCTGCTCGCCGACCACCCGAACGTGCAGTTCAACTACTTCCGCGGCGGCCTCGGCAGCTGTGCCGTCGAGATGCATTGATCCCCCCCCTGGGTAGGGACGAGCTGCATTCTCCGTAGCCAACGGCGGAAGGATGAATGCGTCTCGTCCGACTCTCAAGGAGCGACAGCGACGCCTCCACGTCGAAGACCGGTCCCTACCAACACCTGGGTTGACACTTTCATCAAACCCTCCCCGTGAGAGCTCACAACCTCGGGCGGCCCGTTGGGACAACGTGCCCTACCAGAGCCGCTTGCACGGTAGGGCTCTTGGTCCCCAAGAGCCGTCAGGGAAGTGAATGATCCGTTCAGACGCAGCTACGACGTGGTCTGCACACGCCGTGAGCAAACTTCCTTACCGTCTCCTCTCGGCTATCTCATTAACTGACAATCTCAACCAAGAGCAGGATCTTGAGCAAAGAAATCCCTGAATGGCCTGTCTTCATATGAGGGGCGTTGGGCCTCCTGCCTAGCTAAAGCTGTTTTGGAATCAAGTCCTGGCCGCAAGGGGCGTGCACGTGGGACGAGGTGCTTTCTGAATTCGGCCGCGCGATCTCGAACCAACTCGACATCATTCAAATCTAAAACGTTGAGCGTGATCTCAGCACGTCGCCGATCATTTTCATCCGTTGCCACGACACTCATTTCTCCGTTTCTGCGATAGCGGAAGTAACGACTAAAACTGTATTCTGCTTCATCCGGTCTCAGAGCCTCTTCATCATACTTCGTGCCCTTACGTTGGCAGCCGTCGCAGCAAAGATAGAGATTGGTCCAGACATACGCCAGATGAGGAAAGTGCTTCTTGGGTAAAAAATGGTCGATCGTGTCGCGACTGGAATATCCCATCAGACTATCGCAATAGCTGCAATGCATGCAGGTGCTTCGGGAAAGCATCTTTTGAAGCGTTTCCATCTCACCGTTTTCATTTTTCACCTGGGGCCAATCGCAGCTTGGAACCTTTCCCGTCCGCTGATGCTCCTCCGCAAAGGCTAAGGTCAACGCCGGATGCTGCGTCTTGAGTTCGTCAGGCTCTTGCGGTCGTTCCCAGGCGTGCATCGTCTTCGCATTCAGTTCACAGATTTTTCACGGGCTGCTGCCGTGCGGTCAAATTGTGCCACCAGTCCCATCACGAGATTGGTGACCTCTTGACTCCGTTGAGCCAGTTTATCGGCTTTCCTCCGCATCTCGTTCACACTGCTGCCATTGTTCTCATAGGCTTTGTCGAGAGCTGCTTCAAAGTCGGCGATTTCCTGTTCTGTTTCGGGATCGAACCATTCGGCTAAATCGAGAACTTCCTGCACCGCCGTCATGTAGCTGTCACCGCGGCTTGCTGCTTTGGGCGGCTCGATCTCGACACGACCCTGGGAATTGCGGGTGAACTTGTGAATCCAACCGACATTCAGGGAACTCACCACAAAGGGCGAGTGGGTAACCACAAACATCTGTGCCTTCGGAAACAACTTCTGCACCGCAGGCAAGACACGCCGCTGCCAAGCGGGATGCAGATGGTTCTCGGGTTCGTCGAGGATGAGAACCACTGGTTCATTCAGTGGAGCCTCGGCTTCATCATAATGTTCCGCCTGAAGAACGACCCAGCCAGCGAGCCAGTTTAAGAGTGATCGCATGCCATCAGGGAGTTCGGAGAAGTAGAGTTCGACATCTCCCCACATAGCCATCAGACGAATCTCTCTTCCTGGTTTGACCACGATAGAAAAAGATTTTCCTGAGATGGTCGAGATCGCTTGTTCTAATTGGGTAAGGCAGCTTGTCATCCGTCCCTGAGTGGCAGCCCCATTAGCGTCTCGCTCAAGGGCCACTTGCATTCTTAGATTCATCAGTCGCTGAAGAATTCCAACCCCACCGACAGAGCCGCTAATATTCAAAGTCTCATGAACGCGCGCAGGTTTGATTTCTGCTCCCGCACTCACCTTGACATCATCAAGTAATGCAATGCTTGTTCCTGCTAATGCAAAGGCTATATCATGTTGAATCGGAAAACTGGGCTTCGCTGGATCTTCTGCTCCGTTTCGATAGCCCCATGAACCTTCGTAACTTGAAAGGGTTGTCTTACCGACGGTTTTTCCCCACACCTCAATCTCCGCCCCCGAGTCCTGCCTCACTCGATCTTGGAGCGGATTCAGATTGCCTAGCGCGCCCATGAGTGCGGCAAGCACTCGTGTTTTCCCGGTGCCGTTTTCACCGGTGAAAAGATGCACTTCAGCGAGCCCTTCAGTGTCTTCACCTTCCACGGCAGGGAAATCCATTTCGCCATCGGCAAAGGGCGCAAAGTTCTTCAAGGTGAGCTTAGTCAGACGCATAGCGAGATAGTCACTTTCGGGGCGCTTGATTGCAAGCCGGGATTGCCGTCAGCGCCGTCTCCGCTGGGCCACCTCCTCAATCATCCCGCGCAGGGCTTGCTCGACGAGGTGCCAGCCATTGACGCCGGGGTTAAAGCTGCTGATCGGGCGCAGTTGCCCCTTGACGCTAGGCACGGCTTGCAGGTCTCGAAGCCATCTGTGCTTGGTAAAAGCTTCACTCGGTTCCAGCAGCACGGGGAGGATTTCGGCTTCTCCAACTTGCTGGCGTCGCCGGGCTTCTTTCATCTCGACGCCTTGGATATATTTGGAGGCAAAGAAGGCGTTGCTGAGCAGCACGATGACGATGTCCGCCTCCTTCAGTTCCTTGCGGATAGCATCGTCCCATTCGCTACCGGGGCGGATCTTACCGTCGAACCAGATCGAGACCTGCCGTTCGTTTTTGAGGATGTCCAGATGCGTCTTCAGGCGCTCCCAGAGCTTGTAGTTGGCGTGGGCATAGCTGACGAAGACCTTCAGTTTCGGGGCGGTCTTCCGGCGGGCCTTGGCAGGTTGCACCTGCTCCAGTTCCTTTTCTGCAGGCAGCTCGATGACCCCTCGGGCCGTCACCACTTGCACCGGTTTGTTCTCGGCTTCCAGGCGCTCCAGTTTCTCCACGTTTTCATACTGATCACCGGCCACCGTCAGGTCCAGTTCCTCACGGCCTTTGAGCCCGTCCGGCAGACCGCGATGGATCTCCTCCATGTTCGCCCGCACCACCCCGGCCAGTTCCTGGCGTTCCTCGGGCGTGCCGCCTTGGATAAAGACATCCACACGGGGATTGCGACGCCGTTCGGCCATGACCAGGGCACGCGCATTTCCCCAGCCCAGCACCACACCGCGCTGCCAGCGGAAATAGTCATCGCTGAGTGGATGGGTGCGCACGATGAACCGGCTCATCACCCCGGCAGGCAGCAGCTCATACAGGTAGCGGAAGCGCAGCTCTGCCCGGTCGATATGCGCGGTGATGTCGTAGTCCTTCGGCTCCGGTTCATCCAGGGTCAGCAGACCGGGCAGCAGATACAGCGGTTGTTTTCGGTATTCCCCAGCCAGGAAGCCCAGCTCCCGATCCTGCATCAGCTCCAGCAGGAAGTCATGCACGCGCACCCCGTCTCGTTCTTCAGGATAGTCGTCAATGGTCGCCCCCCGTTCCTTGCTCATCCCCTCCATACCCTCGGCCAGCACTGCGGCAAACTCTCCCTGCCAGAGCAGCCCCGGTTTGTTTTGGAAGGGCTTCCGATGCACGCCGCGCACCAGACCATACAGACCATTGGCCGCCCAGTTGGGGTTCAGCACCCGCGTATCGCGGAGCCGTTCGTCATCGCCGTAATAGAGCGCTACACCCAGAGCATTCAGGTTCTCCGCCAGACGCTTCTGTTGGTCCTGTTCCGTCACCCCCCACTCGGCACACACTCCTTTATAGGCGTCCCAGTTGAGGAAATGTCGCCGTTGGTGGGCATCCTCGGGCATCGCCAGGTCATCCAGCTTCTGCCGCACATTGAAGTAAGTGAGCGGCCACTCCTGCCGCACGGCAGGCATCTGCTCCAGCACCGCGCAGATGGTCTCCTTCAGAGTCTCAATGCCATGTCCCTCCCGGCAATCTGTCTCCACAAAGGCGCGGATGTTTGGATACTCACGCTGGAGACGGCGCTTCTCCACGTCATAGGGCCCCGGGCTGCGCCACTTGTTCAGCACCACGATCACCGGGGACCGCTCCACCTTGTCGCCGTCCTTGCGGCTGCCATAGCGGTCCACATGACTCAGCCAATACTCCGCCTCCTCCATCTGCTGCCCGCCGCGCCCATCCAGCACCACCAGATATAAACTGCGCTCCGTGAGGAAAAAACGATGCGTCTCATGGGTGATCTCCTGCCCGGCGAAGTCCCACACATGCACCTTCACCGGCGCCCCCTCAGGACAAGCCAAATTCCAAGGCCGAATCTCAATCCCCGGCGTCTCGCCTTGGTCTTTTTGGAATTCTTCTCCGCGAAGGGCTCGGGAGACCGAGGTCTTTCCGGCCTCTCCACGCCCGACCAGGAGCAGCTTCACTTCGTTGAGAGGGCGAGTGCCTTTTTGGCGGGCGAAGTAGTAGTCCAGGATCGCTTTTGGAGGTGCTGGGTTGCCTTCGTTGTTGGCAACCTCCATCCATGTAAAACCCAGTACTCCCAGGGGTAGATTCAAACCAGGATTCCCATGCAGGTAAAGCTCAGTGAGAGCCTGGAGTTGGCTGATCTCCGGCGGAAGACTCGTGAGTTGGCTGTCTGAAAGGTCAAGTTCTGTCAGAGCCTGCAGTTGGCCGATCTCCGGCGGAAGACTCGTGAGTTGGTTGTTGCGGAGGTCAAGCACTGTCAGAGCCTGCAGTTGGCCGATCTCCGGCGGAAGACTCGTGAGTTGGCTGTCTGAAAGGGCAAGTTCTGTGAGAGCCTGAAGTTGGCCAATCTCCGGCGGCAGGCTCGTGAGTTGGTTGTCGTGGAGGTAAAGCCCTGTGAGAGCCTGAAGTTGGCCGATCTCCCGCGGCAGGGTCGTGAGTTGGTTGTTACGGAGGTCAAGCACTGTCAGAGCCTGGAGTTGGCCGATCTCCGGCGGTAGGCTCGTGAGTAGGTTGTAGGAGATAAAAAGCTCCCTCAGAGCCTGGAATTTTACTATTTCTGGCGGCAGGCTCGAGAGAGTGTTGTCGTGTAGGTAAAGCCCTATTAGGGCATGGAGTTTTCCGATCTCCGGCGGCAGGCGGGTCAGGCCTAAATTCATCAGATCAAGCGAAGTGCCCCGCTTTCCCTTCTTTCGGCACGCCTCAATCCTCTTCAGCGCCTCGTTGTAAGCCTTCTGCTCCTGAGGACTCATCTGTTCTTCCGGTGTCGCCATGGGGGATTTTGCAGGGGGCGGGTTGGGGTGGCAAGGGAAGAAGAATGACGAATGACGAATGACGAATGATCCCGCGTGCGGGAACGAATGATCTCGCGTGCGGAGGCGCGGAGGTCGGAAGACAGAGGACGGAGCCCGGGTTCTCAATAACGGGGCTGGATTCTCATCAAGGAGGGCTTGGAGTCTCAATAAGGGGTCTTCAGTCTCAGGCGGCATGATGCCGGGTGCCCGTGGAGCAGTGCCGGGTGCCCGTGGAGCGATGCAGAGTGACCAAATAGACGTGCACACAGCGGTCCCCCGTAGGCTGGGTTTGTCCGGCTGCGGAGGGGCTTTTCTTCTTGTGCCTCGTGGCCGGATAACCCGGCTCCTAGGGAGGTGGCAGCCCTTGGATGGGGAAGTGGGAAGGAGGCTCTTTTCCGCCTTGGTCCTAGGGGCGAAGGTCTTGAGGCCTCTTCACGTCGTTCGAATAGACGGGTTATTCGGCACCTTGATCCAGCGAGAGAGGCTGATCCAATGCCGGACAAACCCGTCCTACGGCGGGGCTGCGATCCACGCTGGAGATATGGCAAGGGTTGAGGGTGATTAGGCGGTTCCGATATGCGTTTGGGTGAGCTAGCCCGTCTTGTATCGAGCCCAGAGACGGTGGTGACGGTGATGTGAGCTGTTCGCTGCGCTCACGTTAGCGATGGTTGGCCATGGTTAAAAAGCGCGCCGCGCCGTTGGCAGCTTGGTGAGGCGGTGATCAGGGAACGGGAGCGCACGCGTCCCGCGTGCAGACAGCGGCGTCCTCGCGGCTGTCCGTTCTCCGAGGTGGTAGCAGGTTGGACTGGCGCGGGAGTGAGCGCGTGCCCAAGTCGATGATGAACCACTGATCGGCACTCATGGACACTCATGGCTGAAAGAACATCCATCAGTGTCGATCAGTGGCCATGAGTGGTTGACTCCTCTTTGAGTCCTGGGTTCATGCCTCCAGGGACAGAGCCTGAAAACTGCTCATTGAAAACCGAGATCCTTGTGAGTATCGGCTTGGTAACTCCGTAGAAGGGGAATGCATTTACTGCCTTTCTTCGCTGCGGCGGCGCTTCAGTTGCCTGGCACGGCACCGCTGGCGCCGGAAGCTGATTTTTCGGCGGCGATGGTCGCAGGCATGGATCGTTTCCTACTGCGGGAAACCGAAGCGTCGAGAAGTCAGCGCGAGGCTTTGTGGAAAAGGGATCTGTCATCGCCGCAGGCTTACGAAACCTCGATCCAACCTAACCGAGAGCGTCTCAAAGAGAGGCTCGGGCTGGTGGATGAGAGGCTGCCCGTGAAAGCCCTGGAGATCGTGGCGGACACAGAGACTTCAGAGACGGTGGTGGAAACGGCTAACGTGACTGTCAAACGCGTGCGCTGGCAGGTGCTAGACGGCGTGCATGGGGAAGGGCTGTGGATTCGCCCCAAGGGGAAAGTCTTAGCTCGGATCGTCTGCATCCCGGATGCGGATACACCGCCGGAAAAGCTGCTGGAAGCCGCGCTGGTGTATTCAGGAGCGGAGATCGTCATTCCTCGGTTAGCCTCACGCGAGGCGGACTTTTCAGGCAGTGACCGACTGGGGATTCACACCAACATTCCGCATCGCGAATGGATCTACCGGCAGTCGTTCATCCTGGGACGCCATATCATTGGCTACGAGCTGCACAAGGTGCTGGGGGTTGTGGATTGGTTCGATCAGCAGCCTGAGAAGTTGCCGATCTGCGTGGCCGGATTTGGGGAAGGGGGCAGCTTAGCGCTGTTTGCGGGGGCTCTCGATTCGCGCATCACCTCGACCTATCTGTGGGGATCGTTTGGCCCGCTCGAAGACCTGTGGCAGCAGCCGATCTATCGCAATGTCTTCGGCTTATTGCGCGAGTTTGGGGGCGCTGAATTGGCGGCCATGATCGCTCCGCGCCCGTTGGTGATTCAGCATGCCGGATTTCCGAAAGTGAAAGGACCGCCAGCGGCAGCCAAGGGGGCGCGAGCTATGGCAGCTCCGGGTGGCGTGGTGATCCCTGAGTTTGCGGCGGTGCAGGACGAGGTGCAGCGAGCTGAAGCTCTGGTCCCGGCTTTTCAAGGGTGGGTCAAGCTCGTTCGAGATCAAGAACCCAACGAGAACATCATTCGACATCTCTTCCCGGGGGAGACTGGAGAGGCCATGGTGCAAGCAATCGCAGATTCACCGCGCGGTGACACCTTTCATGTGAAGCCGCTCGTCAATGCCCAGCGCGATCTTGTCCGTGAGATGGAGGCTTTCACCCAGCGATTGCTGATCACGACCGAGGCCGAAAGGAAAGCGCAGTTCTGGAAACCGATGCCCTTAGGCGACGTGAAGCCGTATGAGGCCGCGATGGAGCCTCAGCGGGAGCGTTTCTGGAGTGACGTTTTGGGTCGTTTCCCAGATCCCGATGTGCCGATGAATCCGCGTAGTCGAGTGGTGCGGGAGACGGATTCGGTGAGCCTTTACGAAGTCACGCTGGATGTCTGGGCCGATGTGTTTGCGTGGGGCTGGCTGGCTCTTCCCAAAGATCTGAAGCCCGGAGAAAAACGCCCGGTCATTGTCTGTCAGCATGGTTTGGAGGGACTGCCGGAGCACTGCTTCGAGACGGATGAAACGACTCGCGCCTGGAAGGCCTACAAAGCCTTTGCCCTGCGTCTGGCGGAGCAGGGGTATATCGTCTTTGCACCGCACAATCCTTATCGCGGAGGCGATGCCTTTCGCTCGCTGCAACGGAAGCTGAATCCACTCGGCAAGTCGCTCTTTTCGGTCATCATCGGCCAGCACCAACGCCTTTTAGAATGGCTGCAAACCCAGTCCTATGTGCAGCCTGATAAGATCGCCTTTTATGGACTCAGTTATGGGGGCAAAAGCGCGATGCGCATCCCTGCGGCGTTGCCTGGATATTGCCTCAGCATTTGCTCCGGCGACTTCAATGAATGGGTGCGGAAATGCGCGACGACGGATCTGCCCTTGAGCTATGTCTTCACTGGCGAATATGAGATCTGGGAATGGAACCTGGGCCGCACCTTCAACTACGCTGAGATGGCCGCACTGATCGCCCCGCGCCCGTTCATGGTGGAGCGTGGCCATCGCGATGGTGTGGGGGTGGACGAGTGGGTGAACTACGAATACGCCAAAGTGCGCCAGCTTTACAATCAACTGGGCATCGGGGAGCGCACCGAGATCGAGCACTTCGAGGGTCCCCATACGATCAACGGTGCAGGGACTTTTGCGTTTTTGCGTCGTTGGTTAGGCGCTCCGCGCTAAGGCGGCCCGGACATCGTCGGAAGTCCAGCCCGAGTCTCTGAGCGAGCGCAAGGAGCGTGCATCGTCACGCTTGGCGAGTCGTTTGCCTGCGTCATCGGTGATCAAGGAATGATGATGCCAGCGCGGCACGGGGAGCTTGAGCAACTCTTGCAGCAGACGATGCAGGTGGGTGGCCTCGAAGAGATCTTCTCCACGGGTCACCAAGGTGATGCCCTGGAGTGCGTCATCCACGACGACCGCCAGGTGATAACTCGCCGGTGTATCTTTTCGAGCCAGGACCACATCACCAAAAATCGCGGGCTGGGCTTCTTGAACCCCACGCGAGGCATCCTCCCAGGTGAGCGTTTTATTCACGAGATGAATGGCCTTTTCGACATTCAACCGCAGTGCGTAGGGCTGTCCGCTGGCGATGAGATCAGCACACTCCGAGAGGTTCCGATTCCGACAAGTTCCGGGGTAGAGCGGACCATCCGGGCCGTGTGGCGCCTGGCCTGCACGGGCGATCTCCTCTTGAATTTCTCGTCGGGTGCAAAAGCAGGGGTAAAGCAGCCCCAGAGAGTCGAGTTGAGTCAACGCTTGGCGGTAATCACTTTCATGTTCGGATTGCCGCCGCACGGGCTGTTCCCACGAAAGTCCGAGCCATTCCAGATCCTCAAAGAGAGCGGTTTCGTATTCGGGACGGGAGCGGGTGCCGTCAATGTCCTCCAGTCGGATGAGAAAACGTCCCTCCTCTCGCCGCGCCTGCTCTTCAGCAAAGAGCGCTGCGTAGGCATGCCCCAAATGCAGCCATCCTGTAGGACTGGGAGCGAAGCGGGTAGTGACCGACATGGCAGAATCAGGATACTCCCCGACGCATGTGGACTCAAGCCTGCTCTTCGAGGGCTGGCGGCAGCAGATCTTCTCGTTTCATCAGATCCTTTACCCTCACGAGCAGCAGTTCGCCTTTGGGAGTCTGGCAGATTTCTCCCAGGAAGGGTGTGAGACGATCCATCTCGGCAATGGCGCTATGCACCATGTTCGCGAGGATGCGTTCGTCGTAACGATGGGGGGGGAAAATGTTCGCCACGCGAAACATGACCACGCCTTCATCCCACTCGAGTTCGAAGTTGCCCAGATTGAGCTCCTTGTTGGTGCGCATGAGCAGTTCTACGACTTGAAGACGATGTGTCGTGGGAACTTGGATGGAAGCCGTGGATACCACACTGGCCACATGAGCCTCGCCGTAAATCTGCACATGCAGAGGAACTTTGGTGTGATGAGCTTCGAACTCAGATTCGATAACCTCCATGCCCTGGACTTCGCGGTAATGCCAGCCTTGGGTTTTAAAGGCGGAGAGAGTAGCAGCGTAGAGAGCGGACATTCAGTAACCTGAAATTTCAGATTAGAAACCATTCATCTGAATGGTCGGGGCGGCCAGATTCGAACTGACGACTTCTTGCTCCCAAAGCAAGCGCTCTACCAGGCTGAGCTACGCCCCGATGCTCGGAAGAACCGGGTTGGTTTCGAGCGGGCTGAGATAATGGCTCGCATTGAGCTGCGCGCAACTTAAATTCTAAATCTTTACTGATGATTTTTGCGCGTGAATAACGGTGCGGCCTCCGTTAGCTGCATTTCCACCATGAAAAGACTGCTCACGCTATCCATTCTTTCGCTTGGCTTTGCCGCATTGGCACCTGCCGAAGACCCTGTGGTCATCAAGCTTTGGCCCCAAGGAGCGGCTGAAAAAGAGGGCTTCAAGATCGAGC
The DNA here is from genome assembly GCF_900167535.1 of Prosthecobacter debontii. NCBI lineage: Bacteria > Pseudomonadati > Verrucomicrobiota > Verrucomicrobiia > Verrucomicrobiales > Verrucomicrobiaceae > Prosthecobacter > Prosthecobacter debontii. The sequence goes on along the minus strand of NZ_FUYE01000010.1, from coordinate 19,430 downwards.
CTGAAGCCTACATCAAAAAAGACAAAGACGACGGCATCAAACGTTTGGGTAATGTCTCCGATCCCACCATCACCGTTTATCCCGTGGATAAACCCAATGGCACCGCCGTGCTAGTCTGCCCTGGCGGTGGTTACAGCATCCTCGCCATCGAGCACGAGGGCACCCTGGTGTGTGACTATTTCCGTAGCATCGGCGTTACCCCCATCTTGCTGAAATACCGCGTGCCTCGCCGAGATGAAACCGACCCTAGCAAGGCTCCTCTTCAAGATGCTCAGCGTGCCATCGGCATTCTGCGCCATCGCGCGGCGGAGTTTGGTTTTCAGCCCGATCGCATTGGGATTCTCGGCTTCTCGGCTGGCGGTCACTTGACGGTGATGACAAGCCTGCACGCCAATGATCGCACCTATGAGCAAGATCCTGCTTTGGATGTGGCGGATGCGACGCCGAACTTTGCCATCCCGGTCTATCCAGCTTACCTCGTCGGCAAGGGGGAACAGGAGTTTCAATTGGTGCCAGAGATCAAGGTGACGGATAAAGCCCCGCCGATGTGCCTCATTCATGCAAGCAATGACCCCCACAGTGCTGCTGGCAGTGCCCTGATCTATCTGGAATACAAAAAACAGAAGTTGCCTGCTGAACTGCACATCTACAGCGATGGCGGTCACGGCTTCGGCATGAAAAAGACCGATTTACCCGTCGGACTTTGGTATGAACGGGCTGGAGAATGGGTGCTCTCTCTGTATCCAGCCAAGTGAAAAAGCCTGGGCAAATTTAGTCAAAGCAAGGCTTGCCTAGGGCCTTCGGATGAGTATCCTCCGCGCCCTCATGGCAAGCCAACCGGCCATCTTCGTGATTCGAATTATCAACGGGCTCCTCTGCGCGTAACGCAGCCTTTGGAGTCCGTCACGGTCCGTTGTCTCCGCGCCAGTCGGCGCTGTATCTGAGCAACTGCCCCCTGCGTTCCGCTGGATGGAGCGTTTTTTTAACATCTGGTGGTGACTCCTCTTTGATACGTTTCGTCCCCCTGAGTTCCTTTTCTCATTTCCATGTCCGTTCCTGTTACGATCTACGATACCACCCTGCGTGATGGCACCCAGGGCACCGGCATCTCCTTCAGCACTCTCGATAAAATCCGTGTGGCCGAGCGGCTCGATGATTTTGGCGTTCATTACATCGAAGGCGGTTGGCCGGGGTCTAACCCCAAAGACGCGGCCTTTTTCCAAGAAGCCGCCAAGCGCACCTGGAAGAATGCGAAGATCACCGCCTTCGGCATGACACGGCGCGGTAAGATGAAGGTGGAGGAGGATCCTCAGGTGCAGATGCTCCTGGACGCACAGACTCCTGCAGTGACAATTGTGGGCAAGACTTGGCCTCTGCATGTGACCGAGGTCTTCCAAGTGAGCTTGGAGGAAAACCTCGCCATGATTGCCGATACGGTGGCCTATCTGAAAAAGAATGGCCGTGAAGTGCTCTACGATGCTGAGCACTTCTTTGACAGTTTCCGCGAAGATCCCGAATACTCGCTGAAGACCGTCAAAGCTGCCAAAGATGCAGGGGCTGATCTCGTCGTGCTCTGTGAAACCAATGGCGGTGCCTTGCCTGAATGGGTGGAGGAAGTGACCCGCAAAGTCATCACTCATCTCGGCTGCCCCGTCGGCATTCACACGCACAACGATGGTGGAGTCGGCGTGGCCAATGCCTTAGCCGCAGTCCGCGCCGGAGCCAATCAGGTGCAAGGCACGATCAATGGTTACGGTGAACGTGTGGGGAACTGCAACCTCATCACGGTGATGCCCAACCTCCAACTCAAGATGGGTTACAACCTGGGCTTGGACCTGACACGTCTGCGTGATCTGGCCTTCTTCGTGGATGAATTGGCCAACGTTCCGCACGACATCCGCGCCCCTTACGTCGGTATAGCCGCGTTCACGCACAAAGGCGGTTTGCACGTGCATGCCGTCCAGAAACTGGCTCGAACCTATGAGCACGTGGATCCTTCATTGGTCGGCAACGAACGTGTCATCACCATCTCGGATATGTCGGGCCAATCCAACATCCTGATGAAGGCCGAGACCATGGGCGTTGCCTTGGCCAAGGGCAGCCCCGAGGTGCAAAAGATCCTGTCCACCGTGAAGCACCTGGAAAGTGAAGGGTTCGAATTTGAGGCGGCCGAGGCCAGCTTTGAACTGTTGATCCGCAGACAGCTCGGTCAGCAGACCCAGATCTTTGATCTCATCGAATATCACACGACGCATCGCCATCATCCCGGAGCGAGCCTTGAAACCACCGAAGCTACGGTGAAAATTCATGTCAACGGCAATGCGGAATACACCGTGGATGAAGGTGACGGCCCCGTGAATGCTCTCGATAAAGCCCTGCGCAAAGCCTTGCTGCCGCACTTCCCTGAAATCGCCCGAGTTCGTTTGGAAGACTACAAGGTGCGTATCATCGACAGTGGCAGTGGCACAGCGGCCAAAACTCGCGTGCTTGTGGTCAGCAGCGACGGCACCCGCACCTGGGGCACCGTGGGGGTCTCCACCAACGTGATCGACGCCAGTTGGCAGGCCCTGGTGGATAGCCTGGAGTTCTTCCTGTTCAGGCGCGGTTAATCGGCTTCGATAGATATCGAGTTTTACCTTCTTGTGATCTCGTCTTTTGGCGGGTTCACAAGCTATTGAGGGTGCGTCTGCCTCGTGATTTGGTTTCTGGATCGTCTTTTTCACGGTTGGGCATCGCCAGGCCTTTTTCAATCCATTGGCGAGCCTGAGCCGTATCCCCCATCTGGGCATATGTCCGGCCTAACTCAATGTAGTGAATCAGACGTTCTGAATTGAGTTGGATCGCTTTTTTGAAGCATCGTATGGCTTCTTCGTGCGACGCCTCAGGGAGCTCACCATAAACCAACTGAGCTAAACTGCGGGTGAGGCTTCCCATACCTGCTAAAGCTTGATGCCAGCGACCCAGCATGTGCCAAGCGTAATCGTTTTGAGGGGCCAATTGAACAGCTTTCTCAGAGGCTTCTTTGATCTTTTTAGACAATTCGATTTTCTCGCGGTTGCCCAGCAAGGGCGTCATTTTCCCATAGACGATGGCCATGGAAAGATAGCCGTCTCCTTCCTTGGGGGCAGCTTTTACGGCTCGTTGGGCATACCCCAAGGCTGTTTGTGCTAAAGCTAGTTTTTCAGCCGAAGTCTTCAGCGAATCCATGCGAAAGACATACTGCCGAGCGATTTTCACCAGCAGGGAGGCATTCGTGGGAGCCTGTTTTTCGGCGGGCAGATAATATTGCAGGGCTTTATCTGGTTGTAACTGCTGATCATAGACATCGCCCCGCTGGATCAAGGTCGAGAGGTCAGCTGCCGACACCCAATTAGCAAACAAGAGAAGTCCAAGGATCGTTTTCATGCAGATTCCGAAGGGATAGGTTTGGTAAATCGGTAGTGAGACACGAGCCACTCCTCGCCCTCGTGGTAGCCCCAAAGTTCTGCGCAAGCCATGTAGAAGATGCGCCAGTAAGCCCACCATTTCACGGCCTGATCAGCCCCATAGGTCTCTGCAAAGAGAGGCATGATTTCCGCTTTATTCGCATCCATGTTGGCCAGCCAAGCTTCGGAAGTCTTGCTGTAATGAATGCCACTGACACACCAGTGATCGTCGATTTTGAGATGGTCCTGAAAATAGAGCAGAAGATCATCGGAGGGCATCTGACCTCCAGTGAAGAAGTAGCGGGCCATCCAATCATCTTCGCCCGTGACCTCATAATGGTAGGCATACTCACGATGAGTAAAAATATGCACGAACAGCTTACCGCCAGGCTTCAGCCAAGTGGAGATGCGGCGCATGAGCTCCTGATAATTTTTCATGTGCTCGAACATTTCCACCGAAACACAGCGATCGAAGACGCCATCGCCGACACCCTGAAAGTGGATCATGTTTGCCGTGACGATGGTGAGGTTGGTCAGACCTCGCTTGGCCGCTTCAGCATCAATAAACTCTTTTTGGGTGCGGGAATTGGAAACGCTGGTGATTTTGGCGTTCGGATAATGAGCCGCCATCCAGAGAGAAAGTGATCCCCAGCCACAACCGAGCTCCAAGATGTTCTGTCCATCCTGCAATTCGGCTCGCTCACAAGTCAGGCGCAGCATGTGAGCCTCCGACTCCTCAAAGGTGGTGGTTGGGGCCGGCCAATAGCCGCTGCTGTATTTCAAATGAGGCCCCAGGCAAAGCTGGTAAAAGCGAGTCGGAACCTCATAGTGTTGCTGATTGGCCTCGTCGGTAGCGATCGCCACAGGACTTGCTTTTAACTCGTTGACGTGTCGTAGGAGAGCCGCGCGCTGAGCCTCCAGATTAGGCTGGCGGTGCTTACGCAGCGTGTTAGCCAGTCGCTGCCGAATACCGAAACGGATGGCTGCATCAGGAAGTAAGTCCTTCGCGAGGAGGTCGTTGAGATTGATCATGGGGGTAGGGGCGTGTGAGACGTAAAGAAGAAGACCTGTTAAGCACGGCGAAACCAGGGGATGAAGGCACTGGTCGTCCGTTGGTATTCGCGGTAAACATCACCGCGCTTCTGCACCGACAGCTTTTCCGTCAAAGGAATACCCGTCACGTTTAACAAAAAGTGCAGCATGGACAAAGGGGCCAGGATGGACAACCACCCCCAAGGCGAAGGTAAGGCCATTAAAAACAAGCCCCACCAGAGAAGACTTTGGAAAAAGTAGTTCGGATGACGGCTGTAGCGCCAAAGGCCATTCTGGCATACAGCATCACGGTGAGAGGAGGTGCGTTTAAAGTGCGCCAGTTGAGCGTCAGCAATGCCTTCACCCAGTAAAGCAATGAACCAGAGGGTCAATCCTACCCATTCGAGAAGATGGAACGAGGTGGATGTGCGCTGAACAATCAGAGCAACGGGTAGGGTAAGCAGCCAAACCAGGACGCCTTGAGCCTGAAAAAAGTAGAAGAACTTTCTCTGTAATCCTTGCTTCCAGCGTTCACGGAGCACTGCATAGCGAGGGTCTTCATCGGGATGATGGGATGCCACTCGGCACCATAAATGAAGGCCCAAACGCAGACTCCATGCAGCCACCAGAAGCCCAACACCAAGGCGACGCGGCAGCCAACCGTCCCCCCCCAAGGTATATCCGAGTGCCACCGGGGCGAACGACATGGCCCAAGCGACATCGACCCAGGAGTAATTGTTGCTTCTGACGCTCAGCCTCCAGACAATAGCGAAAAGAGCCAAGAGAAAGAGGGCAGAGAGAATCATCATGACGAACAAAAAGTGAAGTTCAGACCAGGATTGTTTTTTTAGCTGGAAGTTTCTTGGCGATGGCTTCCACCAGAGGTTTGGAGATCGCGTAAAGTAGGATCACGCAAGGTGGTGCGATCAGGCACCAGACGGCGATGCCGTAGAGGGCCGTCATGCCGTAGTCTCGGAAAAATGGACCAGGTTCAGTGAAGAACCGTTCCATCATGGTCGGGATGTGGATGCTGACATGGGGCACCCCAAACATCATTTCACCTGCCCGGTAAAAGCCCAGCAATGAAATCCATTGCAGCGGGTATGCGACTGTCTTGAATCCCTGAAGGAGCGGCTGATTGAGGCGCAATGGAATCCCAATCAACAATGCCAGTAGCGTATTGGAGCCGAGGATGGGAAATACGCCGATGAGTAATCCCATCGCAATCGCCAGCGCGACTTGGTGAGGAGATGTTCCCTGGGTTAGTTGCTGAACCACAGGCTGCACGACCCATTTCTGCCACAAGCTGCGTCGAGACTCAGGCATAACGTTTCCTCCGAAGAAGCAGATCCTCGATGGGAGCGGTGGAGGGCAGACGGAACAGCTCAACCAAAGCATAGACAGCCATCGCAATATTACCCAGAAGAAGAACGGCAACCAGCCACAGCAATCGGCTCCACCAATGATTGCTCTTGTAGAAGACCCAGCAGTAAAAAGTCAAAAACCCCCAGTAGGCGTCAGCCAGTGTTGCCAAAAACCACGGGTGAGTCCACGTCTCAAACGGCAGCTTCCAGAGGGCCACTTGAGAACTGGCCCAACTGGTGACTCCCAGCATGGAAATCAGGACGACGAGAAAAAAGATTCGGAGAAACCAGATCATAAAGGGATGGAGATTTCGGATTAATCGGCTCTGTGTTCAGCTCCAGGTTTGATGAAGTGAATAATTGTTAGGCCGTGTATAAACCGCCTGTACCACACTGATGTTCCGAGTGGCAAAAGCTGCTTCGCAGTATTTCAGATAGAAATTCCACTTGCGGATGAATGGCTCGCTGAAACCAAGCCGACGCACCTCGTCCAGCTGTGCATTGAAGCGTTCATACCAAAGATTCAGTGTCTTGGCATAACCAGCTCCCAGATCTTCAAGGCCATGCAGGAACATATCCCCTGTTTGGTTGATGGCCTGGTTAAACCGAGCCAGACTGAGGAGTAGCGAACCGGGGAAAATATGTTTCTGAATCCAATCAACTCCTTTCACCAGGTTGGAATAACGGCAGTCTGGCACGGTGATGACCTGAAATGCCAATAGACCTTCAGGTTTGAGTAGCTCGTGACACTTGGCAAAGTATCCGTTCAGATAGGACTCACCCACAGCTTCCAGCATTTCAATGGAGGCAATTTTATCAAATTGGCCGGTGACATGACGATAATCCTGAAGTCGGATCTCGATCAGATGCTCCAAGCCTTCGCGTTTCACTCGTTTTTGAGCGTAGTCGAATTGCTGTTGGGAGATTGTGACTGCAGTGACACGACAGCCATGCTCACGGGCTGCATGGGTACAGAAACCTCCCCAGCCGCATCCAATTTCCAGGACATGATCGGTTGGCCTGAGCTTAAGCTTCTGGCATAGAGCCTCGTATTTGCTGAACTGGGCCTCCTCGAGACTTTGATGAGCATGCTCAAAACGAGCGGCAGAATAGGTCATCGTCGCATCCAGCCACAGCGAATAAAAATCATTCCCAAGATCGTAGTGCTCCGAGATGTTACGTCGGCTCATCCTCACGCTGTTAGGGCGTAAAAGATGGAACACTCGATTGATTCCCTTGAGGAAATTCATGCCACTGAGACGGGTGGACGAAGCTCGGCTACCTTGCTGATGAGCGATGTTGCGGATGAACCATGAAATGACTGCCGCGATGTCATCGGTATCCCAATCCTCGGCGACGTAGGACTCCCCGAAACCGATGTTGCCATAGAGAGCGCAATGCCGAAAAAACTCGAGGTTTCTCACTCGCATCTCGGCCTCGATCTCCGCACCTGATTGCCCCAAGTGATACTCTCGACCGTCTGGCAAAGTCATGCGCAGAGCACCCAGCGAAAAACGGCTTAGCTGCTTCATCACAAGCTTTTCATAAAGTCCAATCCGGGTCTTAACCTGACTTTCGGTATTGGCGACTGCTTCGGGAAGGATGAGCGAGGTCGAGTTCATGGTTTAACGGAGGCGATGGATTGATGCGGGCGGTAGAGACCGGTTTGGAGTTCAGGACAGGCTGCTTTGCGGTAAACCTTGAGCCCTTTGATCCAAAGGCGAAGCGCATGCCAATGGATGAGAAACATGACTCGCAGCGTCAGCAGCGGATAACGCACAGCACAGCTCAGTAAGGCGCTGTCAGTAAGCTCACGGCGTTTGCCTTTCAGGGCGGTCAGAATCACCCGCTCATCGCCGCGCCGATCATCGATATGGATGTTCAGTTTCTCGTTAGGAACAGGCAGCTTAAAATCAAAGTTGAGCTCCAAGTCAAAGAACGGCGACACGTAGAAGTGCTTCGGCGTGATCAGGCGAAAACCCTGTCCATCCTGTTGATCCGCCACATAAGGCTTCTGCTCATGAAAGGTGTTGGTCACTTCGGCTACTGCATACAGGGGCCGGTCGTCGGCATCGAAGCAGTAATAGAAGCAGACGGGGTTAAACACATACCCCAGCACACGAGGGAAGGTCAGCAGTCTGATTCGATGAACCGTTGAAATGTCTTTCCCATCTTTCTCAAGGATCGCCAAGAGATTAGCCCGGACATCTTTTTGACCGAGGCTGATGTGATCCGTGTCAAAGAAGGAAAACAAGCTAGCTCGGTTTCTTTTGAAGAGCTTGAGCTGATGGCTCAAGGAATCCAATTCATCGAGATCCAGCCACAAGTAAAAGAGACGGTATTCGAAGTGATGAACCTTGGGACTGAGCCTGTGGTGCATCACTTCACATTCGTAGATGGCTGACTTGATCTCTACCATGGCTCTTCCCCCAAAAGATCGCGGCAGAGATTCACGGCCGACATGAACCCGTCTTCATGGAAGCCATAGCGGAACCAGGCTCCACAGTAATAGGTGGTCTGGTTTTTCGAAAGGCGGTTGAGCTCAGGTAGCCGCTTTTGAGCATTCACCGCTTTCAGATCGAAAAGCGGATGCTCGTAAGAGATTCGGCGGATGACCTTCTCCTCCGCCACTTCGTCCGGTGCATTGATGCTGACGAAGTAGTTGTTTTTTTGAGAGACTCCTTGCAGCAAATTCATCCAGTAATGAGTGCTCGGCTGAATCACCCCATTCGGCTTGAACCGAATGTGGTAGTTCCATGAGGCCCAGCATTTGCGGGTGCGCGGCATGAAGCGATCATCCGTATGTAGAGTCGCGATATTCGACTGATACTTGAAGACTGGTAATAACTCCTCTTCGAGAGGCGTTGGTTCATCAAGCATCTTCAGGGATGTCGGCGCATGAGTTGCGAGGATGACTTTGTCATAGGTCTCCGGCAACTGTCCCTCCGCATGCACGGTGACCTTGCCTTCCCGACGCTCGATCCGCTGGACGGCTGTTCTGAGGCGGATGCGATCTTTAAACGGAGGAATCAATCGACGCACATACTGGCGAGATCCATCCACGACGGTCCACCAGGGGTGCCGATTTTTCATACCCAAGAACCCGTGGTTAAACCAAAAGTGCATCAAGGTCCGCGCGGGAAAATCCATCATCAGTTCCGGTGGTGTGGACCACACCGCACTTCCCATAGGTAAAATATAGAGGTTCAGGAAATCCTGTCCGTAACCACGTGCTTCCGTGTATTCCCGAAGTGACATTTGCTCGAACCGAGGATCGTTCATGGCTTGCACCGTCTCCTCATTGAACCGCTGGATTTGCAGCAGAAACCTCCAAAATCGCGGACTCACCAGATTCCTGCGCTGCCCAAAAAGCGTGTCGAGATTCTTGCCGTTGTATTCATAGCCCGTCGAGTCATGCCGAAGGCTGAAGGACATATCCGTCCGTTTCGTTTCGACGCCTAGCTCACGAAAGAGGCGGCAAAGGAGGGGATAGGTCTGGTGGTTGAAAACCATGAATCCCGTGTCGATTGGCACCTCCTCACCATCTTCGCACACCGTGACGGTATTTGTATGCCCTCCCACGTAATCTGCGGCTTCGTAGAGAGTGATGTCAAACTTTTTGTCTAATAAATAGGCACATCCGAGCCCGGATATCCCTGTGCCAATGATGCATAGACGAGGTTTCGACATGAAATTGTATATGTTTTGTCGAGCTGTTTTTCGCTTGCCGACGCAATCTGGATTCAAAGCTTTTCTCGGGATGATAAAATTGGGTGCCAGGCTTTCACGATCGGCTTTCTGCCATTGCCAGGGATAAAAGTATTTGTTCCTATCATCCCCCAACTGGACGCCAAGATTCGCTAGCACGTTGGTTTTAGGCACTTTCTATGATGAAACTATTTGGCGTCATTTCTTTTGTCTGGGTCGGATCACTCATGGCCGCCCCACCTCCTGCGGACGGCATCAAGTCCGTCACGACGCATGCTGAGGCCTATGGAGCCACGAAGAATGCGGTGGCGGTAGACCCTGCCAAGGATCTCCCGCGTTATCCTGCGGTGGAGCCGAAGGATGCGGTGGCGAGGTGGGAGGTGAAGAAAGGTTTCCGGTTGGAGCTGGCGGCTCATGAACCCTTGGTGAGAGATCCCATCGCGGTTTGCTTCGATGAACGTGGGCGGATGTTCGTCTGCGAGATGATTGACTACTCGGAGATGCGTGATGTGACTCCGCATCTCGGACGTGTGTCGGTTTTAGAAGACAAGGATGGCGATGGCTTTTTTGAAACAGGCCAAGTCTTTGCGGATAATCTCCCGTGGCCGACTGGATTGATCTGGGCCAAGGGGGGCCTTTATGTCGGAGCGACTCCTGACATCTGGCGCTTCGAAGATCAGGATGGCGACGGCAAGGCGGAAGTCCGTGAGAAGGTTTACACGGGCTTCGGCACCGGCTTGAAAATTCTCAATGTCCAAGGCCTCATGAACAGCTTTCAGTGGGGTCAGGATAACCGCATCCATGTGTTAGCCGGAGGTGGCAACCGTGGAAAAATCAAATGCTTCAAGAACCCTGAACTTCCGGAGGTGGAGTTGGGCGGGAAAGATTTTTGGTTTGATCCATTAACCCATGAGTTCGGTCTGGAAGCCGGTGGTGCTCAGTATGGCATGAGCTTTGATAACTACGGTCGCAAGTTCGGCTGCTCCAACTCGGATCACCTGCAATACTGGAGCTACGATGAAAAGTATCGGACGCGGAATCCCTTCTATTCCATGCCTCCGGCGCGCAAAAGCATCGCCGTGGATGGCGGCGCTGCAGAGGTCTTTCGCCTGAGTCCCGATGAGCCCTGGCGGATCATCCGTACCCGCTGGCGTATTGCGGGTGTGGTGAAGGGGGCCGTGGAAGGCGGGGGGCGTGTGAGTGGTTATTTCACCGGCGCCACGGGCACCACGATTTATCGTGGCGATGCTTATGGGCCAGACTTCCTGAACAACAGCTTCACGGGCGATGCAGGTGGTCAGCTCATTCATCGCAAAACCATTCGTTATGCCGACAATGGCATCGATCTCTTGGGTGAACGTCCAGCGGATGAGCGGGGCTATGAATTTGCCGCGAGTGACGACACTTGGGTTCGTGTGGTGAACTTCGCCAACGCTCCCGATGGCCACCTTTATGTGTGTGACATGTATCGGGAGATCATTGAGCATCCCTGGGCCATTCCGGACGAAATCAAAACTCATTTGGATCTGAATAGCGGCCGCAATCGCGGTCGTATCTGGCGCATCATTCGCGAAGATTCCGCCCCAGAAAAAGGTGCCTATCGCACTCAGCCAGCCCTGGACGAAGCCAGCACTCCAGAACTGATTCAAACCTTGGGGCATTCCAACGGATGGCATCGCGATACCGCCGCACGATTGCTTTATGAAAAACAGGATAGGGCAGTGGTGCCGCTGCTCTTTGAAAACCTTGCTAAAGACAGTTCACCTTTGGCCAAGATCCATACCTTGAACGCCCTCGATGGCTTGCATGCTGTGGATGTTCGCGCGGTTCAAATCGCCTTGGTATCAATGGACCCTTTTGTCAAAGAGAAGGGCATCAAAGCTGCCGAGTCACTCATCCAGGCAACACCAACAACGGCAGATACGCTGTTGCCATCGCTGCTTAAACTCGCTGAATCAGACGACTCGAAGCGAGTCCGTTTTCAGGCCGTGCTTAGCCTGGGCAGTTTGTTCGGAAGCGGATTGCGGCCGAATCCTGACGCAGCGGATGACGCCATCGTTAGGCTGTTTGCTCAGCTTTCCAAAGCCACCAACGCAGGAGCTGACAAATCCCTTCAACCCGCCCTTTTGAGTGCGCCTGCGGATTTGATCACGGCAACACTGATGCTTCGCCTCGCCACAAATGAAGGTGGTGATGATGATTTGATTCCGATGTTTGAGATCGTGGCTGCGCGTGACGTTCCGGAAGATCGTCAGCGACTCCTTGCCTCCTTGGTGGCCATGAAACCCGCTTCCCAAGTGAAGCTTCTCAAAGCCTTTGCTCAAGGATTGAAACACGCTGGCACTTCCATTGCCAAAGTGGATAGCCAAGGGCAGTTGAGTGTCGTCTTTACCCAAGCGGCCGCAACGGCAGCCGATGAAAAGGCGGCAGAAGCTTCACGCCTGGAGGCTATTGCTCTCTTGGCTCTAGCGACCAAAGAACAGGCTGAAACGACTTTGCTGGCCTGCCTGAAGGAAACTCAAGGCGAGATCATTCAAACCGCCTCCATTGCGGCCTTATCCAGTTTGGGCGGAAAGCAGACAGCAGCGCATTTATTGGCTTCTTGGAAAGGACTGAAGCCGAAGTCACGAGAAGCGGCTCTGGCTGCCATGATGGTGCGGGAAGACAGTGTGAAGACACTCCTTGAATCTCTTCAGAGCAAGGATTCCGCTGTCTTGCCATCGGACTTCTCGGCCTCCCAAATTCAAGCCTTGGCGAAGCACAAGAGTCCGCAGATCGCCACGCTTGCCAAACAAGTTCTGGCTTCCGTTATCCCGCCTTCACGCGAAGAGGTGGTGAAAAAATTCCAGCCTGCGGTCGCCATGAAAGGGGATGCTCAGGCAGGGAACATCGTCTTCCTGTCTCGATGCCTCGCTTGCCATGTGGCGAATGGGCAGGGGATCGAAGTGGGGCCGAACATGACCACGGTCAAAACCCGCGGCCGCGACGGTTTGCTCACGGCCATCTTGGAACCTCACAAGGAAGTCGCCTCCCAATACATCGCCTACACGGTCAACACCAAGGACGGACAAACGCTCTCCGGCATCATTGCCCGCGACGATGCCAACAGCATGACCTTGAAAATGATGGGGGGAGCCGAAATGACCATTCAACGTTTCAATATCCAAGGCAGCCAGTCGGTCGGTCAAAGCCTGATGCCCGAGGGATTGGAGCAAGGCATGAGCCTGGACGACATGGCGAATCTGCTCAGCTTCATCGAAGCCGTGAAGTGAGGATTTGATCTCCCTCGCTCGCCCGCCATGATGAAGGCATGAATTTACCCATCCGTCCGCGTCGTAACCGACAGTCTCCCGCCATTCGCGATCTCGTTCGCGAGACGGTTTTGACGCCAGGAAACCTGATCTATCCGCTGTTCCTACAGGATGGGAGTGACAACACGCCCATCAGTGCCATGCCGGGCTGCCAGCGCTGGTGTGTGGAGGATCTGGTCAAGGAAGCGGGTGAAGCTCACGCGTTGGGCATTCCTGCCGTGGTCTTGTTTCCACGCATCCCTGACGAGCTCAAGACGTCTGGAGCCGAAGAGTCTTATAACGATGAAGGGTTGGTGCCTCGTGCCATCAAAGCTCTGAAAGCAGCCCATCCAACCTTGATGGTCATTACCGATGTAGCGCTCGATCCGTACAACAGTGATGGGCATGACGGATTGGTGGCCACCGATGGGCGTATCCTCAATGACGAGACCGTCGAGGTTCTCTGTCAGCAAGCCCTCTGCCATGCCCGAGCCGGTGCGGATATCGTCGCTCCTAGCGACATGATGGATGGCCGTGTCGAAGCGCTGCGTGAAGCCCTGGACGATGCAGGATTCACTCAAGTCTCCATCATGAGTTACACGGCCAAGTATGCCAGCGCCTACTATGGTCCGTTTCGCGGAGCTTTGGACTCAGCTCCGAAAGCTGGGGACAAGAAAACCTATCAGATGGATCCGGCCAACGCTCTGGAAGCTCTGCGCGAAGCCTCCTTGGATGAAGCGGAAGGGGCCGATATCTTGATGGTCAAACCAGCAGGTCCTTACCTGGATATCATCACGCGTCTGCGCGACGCCACTACCCTGCCGATTGCCGCGTATCAGGTCAGTGGTGAATACCTCATGATCAAAGCCGGAGCCGCCGCTGGCTGGTTGGATGAAGACAAAGTCGTGATGGAATCGCTGCTGGGCATCCGTCGCGCCGGTGCCAACATGATCCTCACTTACTTCGCCAAAAAAGTCGCCGCTGTCCTGTAATCATGTCCACTTCAGCTCGACTCATCCAAGCAGCCCGAGATCTCAATGAGGGACTCCTGGCGGTCAATTTCGAACCTCCGACGGCCTATGTGTATCGGCCGCTCGATTATGCCCGCGCTCCTCATGAACTTTACCTGAGCCGTTATGGTGAGGGGCAAAAGCGCGTCGTCTTTGTGGGGATGAATCCGGGGCCCTTTGGGATGACTCAGACCGGCGTGCCTTTCGGCGAAATTGCTGCCGTGCGAGATTGGATGAAGATTGAAGCTCCGGTCGGGAAGCCCGACAAAGAACACCCGAAGCGTAAGGTTACTGGCTTCGCCTGCAAAAACTCCGAGGTGAGTGGACGCCGTCTCTGGGGGCTTTTTGCCCAGCGTTTTGGAAGTCCTGAGAGCTTCTTTCAGGAACACTTCGTCGCCAACTATTGCCCGCTGGTTTTCATGGAAGAAGGTGGCCGGAATCGAACCCCGGACAAACTGCCAGCTCATGAGACCGAAGCCATGGAAGCTCTCTGCGATAAGCATTTGAGAGACGTCATTACGATCTTAGAGCCCGAATGGGTGATCGGGATCGGTGGCTTTGCGGAAGAGCGTGCCTTGCGTGCCCAAGAGAGCTTAAAGGGTAAGGCGCAGTTCAAAGTGGGGCGTGTTCTCCATCCGAGTCCCGCGAGTCCATTGGCCAATCGCGATTGGGCAGGGGAGGCAACCCGACAACTGATTAAGCTAGGAATTTGGAAAGCAGCCTAACTGGGTTTGATGATTTGAGTTGGTAACTGGTAGGATAACAAGTCTAGATCAGCCAAGGAAAGTCGTTTGATTTGCCCAAGTTGGTTGGCCTGAACAAACTCTCCCGTTGCCACATCCATGCAAGTCAGCCAGCCCTCACCATAGGCCCAGGTGTCCAGGCAAATAGCCCGTGGGCGTAAGCCCGGCACACCGTCTTTTTGAGCGGTATGGCCGCAAATCATCGTCTTACCTGACACATGGGGGAAGCTGTCATCGAAGCGTGTCCAAAACAGCCAATCGTCGCTTTGCTCGCTGAGCGGATAGACTGAATTGGCATTGGCATGGACGAAGATGTGCTGTTCTGTTTCCCAGTATCGCAGGCCGCGTTCCTTGAGAAATTCAATATGCGCTGCTGGCACATCTGCCCAGGTGGGCGTTTGACCCTCAGCCACATAAGACTGCATCGTCTCGCGTCCGCCGACTCTGAGCCACGCCTCGGCATCGAGCTGCTCGGTGATTGCATCGAGAAAGAGAATCTCGTGGTTCCCAATAAGAGGCTTGAGCTGTGTGGTTTTTTCAAGGCTGATCAATGTGTCCAAAACTCCTTTGGAGTCGGGGCCTCGGTCCACATAGTCGCCTAGAGTGACGAGTATGTCATCGCTCCCAGGTTGCACCACATCCAGCAGTGTTCGGAGAGCGATGGAGCAGCCGTGGATGTCTCCGATAGCCAGGATTCGCATCAGTCCACCTTGGCTCGGGCAAGCTCAGGCGTAAACCTGATTTTCAAGGAAGTCTAGACTTCGGCGTAAGCGGTTGGCTATCGTGCATTTTGGCATACTCTTCGGGCATGAGCAGTTCTGCATCGGCTCCTAAACTCATCGGCCCTAGAAAATGCAGTTCTGTCTTCTCGGCAGCTTCTGCCAGCCAAGCATAAGCCTTGTGGTAGAGTTGGAGGAAGCGATCGACAAAGGGCGCAATCAGCTCCGACGTGTCGGCGGCCATCTTGCTCGCCAGGGCCTTGGTATCGGCCGCAGCGCTGGGATTCATGGAGACGCTGATCGGTTCCGGGAGTTTTCCTTGTAGCAAATGATCGGTCAGAGGAATTGCACGCCGATTCATCGTGAAGGGATACATGGCACCGTCCATGGAGGAGAGAATCTGCCTGACCAGATTGTTCATCTTAGGCACGACGGACTGAAGCGCTGCGAAGTAATTGTGGGTATCATCCAGGCTCGTGTGGCGCGCCCCGAGTGTCTGGAAGGCGAAGAAGGTGGTTAGGAGTTCTCGAAAGCTGGGTAGAGAGCCCGCCATGGCTTCATAGATGGAAACCCAGGCAGGTAGGTCGTTACGACGCTCGATCAGGGCCTCATCCAGCAACTCTTTCTCACTCCACCAGAGCAGCCCCAGGGCAGCGGCAAATCGACTCTCCAGTTTGGCTTCGTAGGCGGCGAGAGAAGTCTCCATGTGCTCCATCAGCATGCGCTGGCGAGCGGCTTCACTGCGTAGAGATTGAGGCGAAGAATCATCGGTTCCAAACTGAATACGGGAGATCGTGAAACCGGCTAGGCTCAGGACAGCTGCCGCCTCCAAATCACGACGGCGCTGCCAGGCTAAGTTCCACTCCTGAAGCGCCAGCTTGAGCCGACTGCCCCATTGACGAATCTCCTCACGCACTCGGGTCACTTCTTCCTGAAGCTGTAGCCTTCCAGGTGACACTTGGTGGGTATTGCCCAAGCCGCACATCGCGCGTTCGGGATGCGCCAGGCCGCCAAAATACCGACGAATGGCGACGAGGGACTCATCCTCTCGTCGATTCTGATGAATGACTTCTTCGTCGGCCACCAATCGCATTTCATGCAAATTGATGCCGAGCTCATGTTGATAGTAGAAGCAGGTCACTTGGCGGGAGAGATCGACAAACCCGCGCACCAAGGCAGCCGCAGGGATGTTTTCAGGCAACCCTTCTGTGATCGTCGCTCCACGAGGGGGCGTAGTCGATTCCTTGGCCTCCTCAGCCTTACCACCTGAGGCCAGATTTCGACTGACATGCCGGGCGATCAGTAGGGCCAGATTGTCCGGCAGACGATGCTGGCTGACACCGCGCTGGATCTCGGTTCGCGAAGCGTCCCACGCGTTTTGAAGATGGTCCATTTTCTCGCGCAGCTTCTTCCAACGGCTTTTGCCAATCAGATTGACCCCGGCAGCATCTGCCCCTGAGGACAGCCGCGCTAAAGCGGCCAGACTGATGAGACGTGCGGCGATGACGAAGAGTGCGAAGGGAACTTTAGCCACGCCCATCCACAAGCAGGTGGCAACACGCACAAGACGTTGGGTCGCCGTTTCTTTGGACTTGCCGACACGCATCTCCATCTCCCAGGGATCCCGCTCATGCAATGCTCGGTAAAACCAGACGTTCAATTCCCGCACCAAATGAGAAAAGGTCGTTCCTAACCCCCCGGCATTCATGGCCAACTCCCGGGCGAGCAAAGCAGCGAATTCTCGGGCGTTGACCACTGAAACCACGGGAAGACCAATGTGCAAGATCAGCTCCCCCCCCGTGACGCCCAGCACGCCATCACGCACCGAGGACCGAATGCTGGTGGTGGTATCAAACCAGATTTCCTGAGGCGGATCTAGACGCAGATGCCAGCACAGCTCATCGACCAAAGCAAACAAGCGGGACTGATTGGCCGGAGCCATCTGCAGCGCCACATGGTCGGCGCGAGGCTTCGGCAGCAAGGGCCGCAGCATAAAGATCCAAGTGGCTGCACCCGCAGCAATGTAGGAGAGGGGCAGGATGTCCTGCCACTTCCACGTCTCCGCTAAGGCCAAGTAGGTCGTCCATTCAAAGCCAAGCCAACCGACAAAGAACCCGAGAACCACGACCACGAGGAGATAGCCTAATGGCAGCATCAGCGTCAGGCTGCTCGTGATGAGCAGGAGCAAAAAATGAAATGGCCCGCGCCATGGAGTTAGGCGCACACGCTTTTTGGGCTGAGCGGCGGGGGTATCGGGCATTTCGGGAGATGTAGATAGAAATAGCTTAAAATTATGGAAATTAAAGCATGATGGGAAATTTTTGCATTTTGCTCGATGTGCCGCTTTTGGACGTCTTCGATCTTGACGTTTTGAGCCTGCTTTCCAACTCAGACAGATGAACAAAACCGCTGTCGTCTCCGCCATTGTCGAGGCTCTAGGCCAGGAACTCGCTGCACTGACGCGCGGGGCTCGTGCCTCCTTTGCCGCCGCCACCGATCCCGACAGCCGCGCGGAGAATAAGTATGACACCCGCACCCTGGAGGCCTCCTACGTGGCCCGGGGCCAGGCCCAGCGCGTGGCGGAACTCCAAGAGGCCGTGCACCAGTTCCAGGTTCTCTCTCGGCAGCCTCCAGCCGTCATGGACAGGGTCGGCCTCGGCTCCCTCGTCACCCTGGACGGCCAGCATCTGCACTTCATCGGCCCAGGGGCAGGGGGCACCGAGATTCAGGTGGAGGGCCAGGAGATCCTCCTCATCACACCCGCCT
The DNA here is from genome assembly GCF_900167535.1 of Prosthecobacter debontii. Classification (NCBI taxonomy): domain Bacteria; kingdom Pseudomonadati; phylum Verrucomicrobiota; class Verrucomicrobiia; order Verrucomicrobiales; family Verrucomicrobiaceae; genus Prosthecobacter; species Prosthecobacter debontii. The sequence goes on along the minus strand of NZ_FUYE01000010.1, from coordinate 1,373 downwards.
CGCCGCTGGGGCAAAAGCTCATGGGAAAAAAAGCCGGTGACCATGTTGAAGTCCGCCCGGGCCTCACCTTCCAGGTCTCTGCCATTCTTTGAAGCCAGGGCCAAGGGCTGTCTAGGGGGTGTTTTAAAATTCGGGAGAGGCTCGCCCTTGAGAAGGTGCTGCAGAGCAAGGCGAACGCCGATGGGGCTATGGATACATAGCTCCGAGCTGTTCAACGCAGCTATTCGGCACCTTCTCAAGGGCCCTCCGGGTTGAGTCAGAACGAAGGCCATGGCGGCGTTGCTTCGCTGGGCCAGTATCGCAGAGGATATAGGCACGGCGCTCACGCCTTGCCCTGACCTCCGTTCTGACTCAACGAGCTCTTCCCCAATTTTAAAACACACCCTAGGTTCATAGTGGCTGAAATGAGCCCTTTGATGCCTTTTGTAGAGCTTTTGCATTTTCGCCCCCTTCCGGGTCGAAAAAGCATCCCAAACCGTTGCCATTAAACGGATTGCCCCCGTTGCCCGATGGCTCATCCCTGGCTCGAAACGGCTCCAAAGCACAACACGTAGCCGCCGTTGCCAAACGGTGGTCTTCTCATCCAAGTGATGTGGGCACCCTGTCCCGCGCCTGCGGTGATCCTGCCCGCAGGTGAACGGGCTTTGTTCGTCTCCATCCGCCCGGAAAACCGACCCTGCGGCCAAGAGTGGCCGCATCACCTTTCCATTCACACCACCGTCCCCCGGCCACGCTCTTGCGAGCGCGGCGACGTCCCGCACGCCTTGCGACGCCGTGAACCGCACCTTCCATGGGCGTTCAATGAATCTCGCAGCCCCAGCCTGCCTCGCCCGCATCATCTCCACCCAGACCTTCCGATGATGCCGATAAACCACTGACCGATGCTGTTCCATGCTCATCCCCCGACCGGGTGGGTTAACCTCCGGCGATGCAAGCGGATTGTGCCGTCGCCAAGCCGTTGAGGCGGCGGGTTCCACAGCCGTTTCCCGATCCTGACACTTTTGAGCAGAACGTGCCCCCCGACAATCCCCGCTCTTGTCTCCATTAGCCCTCAGCATGTCACTTTCTTGAATAGGGTTAGAGCATATTAAATAATTCTATAGCGTAACAAGAGGGAGTGTGAGATAGTCTGAGCATGGCCACTCTTTCTCTGGATTTACGTGAACGTATCGTCAAAGCCTATGATCAAGGCGAGGGCACTCAACCCGAGATCGCTCGCCGCTTCGATGTGTCTTTAGGCATGGTCAAAAAGCTTCTTCAGCAGCGCCGCAAGACCGGTTGTATCAAAGCACGTCATCATCGCGCCGGACGCAAGAAAACCATTGTCGCCGAGCATCGCATCGCCATCCGCCAGCATCTCAAGGCCAAGCCTG